>JAAYND010000106.1 GCA_012521035.1 Methanomicrobiales archaeon | reverse complement strand
GGCACTATGACATTCAGCACGCGCTCACTGCACAAGAGTTCTCTGCCAGAGATCTTCATACATTTGATCAAGGGTTTGTCGAGTTAGAAGGTCACCAGGAATTTGAGGGCATGAAATTCTTGATCCAGGTAGTATAGACCCTTAGATGATATCCATCATGAACTATAGCAGTGGCCGCAATAAGGTAGTGATCTACGACACAACGTGAAACTCAACTCCTCCTATATCGCCACAATGGACGGAAAAACGATATCGGGTAGTGTCAAAGAATGAGGTTCTGGTTTTTTCTGGCGAATCCGGGATATCATACACCATTGACTTACCACAATTGATCGAAACAGAGATTGAACCAGGGGTGAAAGCATGGAACTACCTCTCTGGCATCAATACAGCAAAGCCTCTCCAAATATGGTTCTGCTGCGATCACAGGGGATAGAGAAGCTCACCTGGTCACGCTCCAGAAAAGTGGGCCCCTCTACCCCCCACCAATCACCCTCAGAATCACCGCCACCACCCCCCCGGCCCCGGCGCTGATCGCTGAACCCCGCCGCTCCTCCCCGCTCTTCTCCGCCCACCACCCCTCCAGCGCCCGGAACCACATCTCGAACTCCTCGTCCTGTGCCTCAATCTGCTGGAGCGCCCGGCAGATCCACTTTATGTCCCGGTTCGTCTCGTAAACGATCTCCCGGGTGGTCTTCTCGTTGGTCATCCTGGTAGACACTATCTCGATAAACCCAAAATGCCTGACTGTAACGGATATATTCAAGGATTCTCGGTAGAAAAATGCCCCACCCGGGTGCGGAGTAGCGTTGCCGGCAGACTATCGCCCCTCCCGGGAACGGCCAGCCTTACCCCGTGAGTTCAACCTCGCCCGCCGCGAGAGGCCGGCAACAGAGCCTGCCGCTGTGGGCATCCGCCATCACGGCGTCGATCATCCTTGAGACTTCTGCGCTGTAGTATGCCTCACCGCACCGGTCGCAGACGAGCGCTGGGACACCCCTGATGACGATGATCCCGTCCCCGACCCGTGTGATGAGTTCGGCCGTCCCTTTACAGAGCGTGCCTCTTTCCGGGGTCATTCAGCATCCTTTTCAGAGATACCGGGCAAAATCATCGGGATCGATCTTCGCTAACTTCAGAACTCCGGGGAGTGTGCCGATCTTCAGTTCGTCGTGGAGCGGGACGGCCGTCCCCACCTTACCGCCGGGCGTCGCCTTTGACATGCGCACATGGCTCCCGGTCTGCCCGCTGACGACGAATCCATACTGTTTTGAGAGTACCTTTATCACAGTCTTGCCCGATACCGGCTTAAGCCCGGGCACCCCTGGTCACCTCAAACGTCGTGATGATCGGCCTTCTCCCGTTTTCCAGCGGGAATTCTTCTAAGTACAGCTCCGTAGCCTCTTTGAGGTTGGCTACCGCCTCCTCCACTGTCCGGCCCTGGCTGACGGTGCCGACCTCCGGGCACTCCGCGATGTACATATCTTCCTCCCTATAGAGCACGGCCGTGAACGTCCTCATGATCTCACCGATAGTAGCATCTCCCTCTGTGATGATAATACCGATCGGCATGTTCAGGCGGTCATCTCGCCTGCCTGGAAGAGTTCAAACACGAGTTCAAACCGGGATCCCCGCCGGCCGCCAGGTTGGAGAGAGATCGCGGTACCCACACCCTCCTGATGCCTGTTGTAGTCTTACCCCCTCCCCGAACCTTCACAACTCACACTGCCCACAACCCTGCCAGACCGCAGGAGGGATAGAGACGGATGAAAAACGGCGAAGAAAGCCGATATCTCCGGCCATCGAGAGGCGAATCAGTGGCGAAGAAACCCCTTTCACTCTCACACCGCGCACGGCCCACCTCCTCTTCCCCGACTCTTCCTATGACCCATTCGCCTCTTTTCGAAAGCGACCAGACCCTCTCTGGCGCCCGGTCCATGCCGGCGTTCACCCCCGATCACCACCGCAAACGCCCAGATCCGGAACCTCGCCTGGTTCCTCACCCACCTACAGACTCGCCCGGGAGTTCGGGGTCAGCCCAGGAAGCGTCAAAGCGCTCGATCGCGACGGGTTGCTCACTGCCACGTCCCTCGGGACGGCAAAGCTCCTCTCCCCCGGGAACAGCTCCTTTGCCGCCCTGGAGCTGAAGCGGGTCTGCGTGATCCTCCGGACCGGCATCGAAGATCCCACCTCCGGGAGCATCGCGGTCGCAATCTACAGGTAGCAGGGATCTTCGATGAGCAGAACGGCACTGGAGGCGGAGACCGGCCGCGAGGTGCAGGTGGCCGTCGCCCCCCTCTGCCCGCCGCGAGCAGATGAAGAGGAGGGCGACCCGTTTGCCGCAAGCGTCCTCAAAAACCACGTGCTCGTTACCAGGATCCGCCTATGAGGCGGCAGGAGTGTGCCGGCCGGAGCTTCATGCCCTGAGCCGGAACGGATACACTCACCGCAGCTCTTCGTTTGCCCGGCCGGAAGTTACCCGTGTACCGGTTCAGGGCGGCGCCGCCGGGCCCGGTGCATCCGGATGTAATCAGACCGGGAAAGGGCGAAATTTTGGGCATTCTCAAAGAACGCGTCGATCAGATCGGCTTGCTCGCGGCTCCAGACCTCGTTTGGAACCCGCCTGACCCAGAGTGCATATCTCCGGACAAAGCGCAACCGCTCCTGCCGGTTCTTCTCGCGGTCAAACTTCAATTCCATAGTGCTCCCCCCGGACCTGCAAGGCGCTCCATGAACGATCGTAAGAGATCGCCATCGAGCGTCTCCCGGAACAACATCCAGAGATAGACCGCATCCTCGATATCCTTGTCGCTCCCGAGATAGAGTTTGTAGGGGATCTGCAGCTCGATGGGGGATACGAAGAACCGGATGTCGGCAAACTGTACCACTTTCGCTCTGGAGATCGCATAATGATCGAAGTCATCTTTCTTGAACTTCATCTCGACGTTCGGGATGATCCTGTCGGTTTTGGCGATCCGCACCGCGAGCCTGTCGCAGAGCATTGAGTAGATCTCGCCGATGTCGTCGGAGTTCAGTCTTTCAAGCTCAGTGTGACCTCGGCAGAAAAGGCCACCCGATCACTTAATTCCCGGCGTATCTTCCGACCATTCAACCAGTTTCTTCTTGAGCTCCTCCTTTGAAGGAAGATAAACCTGATACCGGGAAGCATAGACGTTGGTATCTTTCGGGAGGGTGAGTTCTACAAGTGCATCGTTCTTCGTCTTGCACAGGATGATCCCGGCGGTCGGATTTTCATCATCAAATTTGACTTTTCGATCATAATAGTTGACATACATCTGCATCTGGCCGAGATCGCTGTGAGTGATTCTTCCGATCTTAAGATCGATCAGGACGTAACACCGGAGAATACGGTTGTAGAAGACAAGGTCTACAAAGTAGTGGTCGGTATCGAAGGTAAGCCGCTTCTGTCGTGCCTCGAAGAGGAAACCTTTGCCCAGTTCGAGGAGGAACATCTCCAGTTTGTCGATGATGGCTGATTCGAGATCGCTCTCGGAGTAGCGAGCCTTTTCTTCAAGACCGAGAAATTCAAGGACATACGGATCTTTGAGCATATCCTGTGGCTTTTCGATGACGTGGCCGGTGCGGGCGAGGGCTCTCACACCACTCTTGTCCCGGCTGAGTGCAAGCCGTTCATACAGGCCCGTGTTGAACTGCCGTTTGAGTTCTGAGAGTGACCACTTGCTCTGTTGAGCCTCGATCTCGTAAAACTGACGTTCGTCCCGGTTGCCAATGCTCATCAGGAAAACGTAGTGAGACCAGCTGAGAGCGAACCGAGGGGTGAATTGTGCAGACACCGTCTGCGCAATCGGTTGCCCAACAGAAACGGCCGCATCGGACGCCCCGGACGCTACCCGGGGATCTGCTTCGCGGTATTCAAGGTAAAACCGGCGCATATACTCAAGATTTCTTTTGGAAAACCCTCTCCCGAACTCTTCGTTCAGCTGGCGCGACAATTCCTGTATGGTCTGTTTCCCATACCCTGCCTTCGGATCTCCCTGCTGCTCATGTTCAACAATCCGCCTGCCGATCTCGAAGTTAGTGACGACCTGTATCGTGTTGATATTCTGTGCTACAGCCAGGCGAGCTTTCCGGACGAGATCTCGGATTTCGCTGATGAGAGGAAAAGTTGCTTCTTCCAATTTTTTTCCAGATGTTTTCTCTGTGGGCTTTCCCAACGTATTCCCTCCTCTATCGGTTTCTGTTCAAGGTAAATGATTGATACTCCCTCAGGTCTAGCGTACGGAGAGTCTCAATGCCGGAAAATCCCCTGTATATTCCCCCGGTTCATCCTTGTAAACGCCATCTCCTCGCGGCAGGATGCCCCGCTGGTAGAGAGCGGGCTCCCGTTGCAACTCGACGGCAACGGCATCGGGTGGGAGCCGAAGTGCCTGGACGATATCCCGGGGAACCCTGATGGTGATATCGGATATACCTGGTTTCACCTGATGAAGAAAAGGTAGGGGGGAGAACCAATAAACGTGGCGGTGAGTTGAGGCACCACAGAATTCCCTCCCGGTCAGAACGTCCTATTGCCCCGGGAGGCGGATGCTCCGGAAGATCACCGTCCGGCAGACATGAAATCACCACTATACGATCAGTGTCGAGTGGGGGGGATGATCCCGGCGCCGGGGGTGTCGCCAGACCGAGGAGGAAGCGGCGACCACGGCAGGCATCCCGCAGTCCTTCGCCGCGGCGAGCCACGCCGGCCACGTTCGCCTCGTTCGAGGGGAGGAGGCCCTTCGCCGGCCGGGGGCACGGAGGGGGTCGCCGGCAAGATGCCGGCCCCGCCGGTGACGATGTAGCGCATGAAGTGGTTACGGTGGGGGGTTTAGAGGGTTCTGAACAGTGCTCTCTTCTGGCGTGAAAGTCGAGCAAAAATCTTATGGGGAATACCACTTTTTCTCGATCGACTTCACGAGATCCTGCATCAGATGTGCGCTGTTAAGGGTACTTTGAGATTTGTGTATGCATTTAATGCACTCAGAAGCGTGTATATCTACTCTAAGTTGTTCTGAAGAGGGGATAGTTCTGTCTTTTCTCTCAAAAATAAAAATTTCGTGACCTGTCTGCCTGCCTACGTCGAGTAGTGCGGTAAGATGCTGATCCGCTCTCTCTGCATAGCTATAATATTCGAATAGTTTACCAATCTGGACATCGTTTTGAAGATCGAAAATTTCCCCATAATAGTGCTCAAACGGGTTTCTATCCATTATAAATGAAAATTCTGGAGGTCTGACAAAGATATTGTCATCTTTAAGACGTGAGTAGAGTTCGGAACTGTAAATTGGTCCATTGCCCGTTAAATGCTTGCTAATTTTATTCATTTTATTATTGAGTTGCTCAATTTCATAATGTAACGCTTTTGCAACAATTTTATGACGTTCAGTTGTTTTACGTTTATCCTCAAGGTAGGCAAAAAAGAAGCCGCCCAGTACTGCGAGGACTGCACCCAACACGGGAACCGATTATTGTATCCCAACCGCCAAACATACCCCACATTATGCACTTTTATGACCTTAATACAGTATACTGGCGCTTTGATGGACTCATCTGTAGAGCGGATCTACTGCGGATCCAGCAAAGACTCTTTCTTCGACAAAATAGATGTTAAAGGGATCATTCGCGGAGCAAATACTCGGATCAAACAGAAAAATGGCATCCGCTGTACAGCTTAGTCTATGTCCCACTCGATTATATTTGACCAGAAGTTATATTCTCCTACTCGCCCAGGGAAGAACTATGAAAGTCTCCGGCTGGTCCAACAGTACCCCAAACGATCGCACCGGCGCGGGGTACAGCATCCGGGTCCAATACAGAGATCGTGACCGCTACTTCCAGAGAGACTGGAATTCAGTGGAGATCGTCCTCGATAACGGTGAGTCTGTCGAAATATCGCTATCAGAGACATTCTGGACGACCTGCCCCGAACTCAGGAGTTCAGCCATCGGGAGGTGGATGCTGAACCGAGGGGGCATCCCCTGGGCAAAGGGCAAGCCGCCGCAGTTTGACCTCGAATCCATTGGAGATCAGAGATTCCGGCTGACCCGGGGGTTGAAAGAAGAGTAGATCAGAAGTGTTTCTGAGCATCCAGGCATGCCGGCGGTCTACCCGATCGTTTCCGCGATGATCTCCCGGGCATGCTCCTGCACCATCTCTCGATGCTCCTCAGGGGAGAAGATGTAGAAAGTCGTTCGGGGCTCGCCGGTATAGGCGAGGGTGGAGAAGCGTTCGATCTCCTTGACCTTCCCATCTCTCCTCTCGATCAGGAACGGGAATTTATTCTCTTCAAGGAGGACAGACGACGATTTGAAGAGCGAATTCTCGATCTTCACGAGGTCTGCGATGATGTAGTCGGGGTTGCACCCACACTCCTCTGCTACCGCCTCCTCGATCGCTCGTGCATTCCTGGGGGTGAACTTCGTGGCAAGCTGGTACTTGAGGAGGTAGTCCTCCTCCTGCGAGACGTACGCCGAATAGCCACGCTTGAAGAGATTCCGGCGTTCCAGCCTCCCGACAAGGTCGGCTGCGGCGCTCGCTGGATTAGATAGGATCTGCGCAATCAGCCGTGAATCGTCAAGGGCAAGGTAGTGCTCAAGTAGATCATCCCTCTCCAGCCTGATCTTCTCTGCATCCACGACCTTATCCCGGATGGCGACCTCGATCGCCCTCTGGAGCATCCCGTTTGCCACGACGTTGGTGTGGTGATGGTAGATCTGGGCGTGCATCAGGAACCGCGCCAGCCTAAAACTCTCGATGGCATCTATACCTTTTTCATGGATAGCAAGGTCTTCGCGCTGCCCAGCCCAGATCTTTTGAGTTTTTCGGAGCGTATGGAGAACACGTTCAAGGTCAAAGTTCCCATAAGCCACGCCGGTGTGGTAGGAATCCCGCCGGAGGTAGTCCATCTTGTCGGCATCGATGTTTCCGGATATGATCTGGTGGAGGATACCATTCTGATCCTCCGAGAGGAGGCCGGCGACACCTTCAGCCATCTCACCGAGGATCGAGGTGATCTCCTCATCCTCCCGTATGATTCGACGCGTAATCTCCTCATGCGTAGCATTTTTCCCATTGATTACTTTCAAGGATGCCTCAAAAACATGAGAAAAGGGCCCATGGCCGGTGTCGTGGAGCAGAGCGGCATACCGCAGGATCGTAAGATCATCACCCTCGATCTGCAGTTGCCTCGCCATGAGGGTGGCGATGTGCAGGACGCCGAGGGAGTGCTCGAAACGGGTGTGGCACGCGGCTGGGTAGACCAGGTGTGCATTGGCAAGCTGCTTGATCCTCCGCAGCCTCTGGAGGGGGCGGGTGTCTAAAAGGCGGAGTTCATTCCGGGTAAGCCCAATATACCCGTAGAGCGGATCCCTGATATGCGCCTCAAACGTGAGCGTGTGGTTCACCTGATCACGAAATTTGAAGGTTTTTGAGGAGGTTCACCCCTCTCTCGATCTGATCCTCTGTGAGATCCCAGTTCAAGGTTCTGGCAGTCTCCCGGATCTCGCTGTGCGACATATCCTTCTTCTCCAACGCCTGAATATAGTGGATCTTTGCGGCCCAGGAGAGGGTCTTGGAGTCAAGATTCGCGGTATCCCTGCAGATGCTGACGATCTCTTCTATCTCCCTGAACTCTGAGGCGTGCTCCTTTTCCAATCTCTGAACCAATCTCTCGCCATCTGTGGTGAGGCTGTAGGTGTAGCGCTTCCAGTCAGGTGTCGCTGCGGATTCGGGAGCGACAGACGTCTCCAATCTCTCCTCAATAAAACCATAGGAGATCAGGGTCTGGATCGCGCCGGCAATGTCTGCGCTGTAGGGCCCATAATAGTGCGGGCGGTAGTGCGCCCTGATGGCATCCGGGAGCGTTGCGAAATATCCCAGTTTCTGGATCGTCGTTCGGCCCGGGATCCGACCCCCTGCCGCATTCAGCATTGCGAGAACGCCGTCAAATTCATCCATACATCAAGTCTCCAGTAGGTTCATTGCGTAATCGTAGGTGCCATATTTATAGAGTGTGGTGAGTATACAGTCGTTGTGTCAATGGTCATATTTTAGCTATATGAACATACCGATCTAGATTTCTTCACCATGGTCCAAAAAGCCTTTTTGCCATTACAACGCGGCGTGGCCCTCTACCCCCCGCCGATCACCCGGAGAATCACCGCCACCGCCCCACCCACGACCCCGCCGGCCCCGGCGCTGATCGCTGAACCCCGCCTTCTCCGCCCGCCACCCCTCCAGCGCCCGGAGCCGGCCCTCGAAGTCCTCATCCCGCGCCTCCATCCGCTGCAACGTCTTGCAGATCCACTTCACATCCCGGTTCGTCTCGTATATGAGCTCCCGGGTGGTCTTCTCGCCGGCCATCATGATGATAGATAGATCGTCAATCACAAAAAGGCTGACCGTAACGCCTATATTCACGAATCAGAGCCTAAATTGACCTCCCTGATAAAATCAGACTCATATCCCCCGGCACATACCTTATAATTGTCTGTCACATTTCCGGGAACCGGCAGGCGCAGAAGAAAAACCCATGGCAGACTTTGTAGAAAAAACCGTGAACAAAACGGCGATCCGGGATCTCGCTATCCCGATCCCGAACGTAGAGGCATTCAACACCATCATCGAGAGCATCATCGATGACAACCCCTTCGACTGCATCGGGTACGTCAAAGACGGTGTTGAGATGCCGGCACCGGGAGCACTACACCTTGATGAGTGAACTTCAGCAACGCCGGCAAGAAGGTCGGGACGGTCTCGCTCCAGTCCCCGACGATCGCCGCGTTCAACGCGAACGCGACGGAAGCCCTCGCGAACACCGCGATGGCCGGCGAAGCCTTCCGCGACCCCGCGAAGTAGACCTGCTACTGCCAGCTCAAGTGCCACAACCCGTCCGGGGACGACTACTACGTCACCTTCACCCGGAAGACCGTCCGGATCTCGTCCTACCAGGACGACGCGATCAAGACCGCCGTCGAGACCTGGGCCGACGCTGTGCCCGCGCTGGGGTGAAGTGGGGAACGGAAGTTCCCCACTCAATTTTTCTCAGTGCCGGGGCGATCGACGCCCCGGTAAATAACCTTTCTTTAGATAGAGATATGTAGATTGAAGCACCAGAGATCATATACCGCAGAGGTGAGGCTGTCATGACTCAGGGAAAAGAGGAGATCATCAGTGAGCTCGACGACCTGCCGCCCCGGACATACGGTGAGGTGCTCGATTTCATCCGGTTCCTCAAGTCCCGGCGCAGGAAGGCCGCCCCGGACACCGCCCTCGCAAGCGAACCCGTGCTCCGGAAAGACTGGCTCCGGCCCGAAGAGGAAGAGGCGTGGAGCGATTTGTAAAGGGTGATGTTGTCGTTGTACCGTTTCCTTTCTCTGATCTCTCAACCGTGAAGCGGCGTCCAGCCCTTGTCGTTGCGGCACCCGGCGGGGACGATGTCATCCTTTGTCAAATCACGAGTCAGCAGGTTCGGGATCGCTACGCCGTCGGTATTACTGAACTCGACTTTGCAGAGGGGACGCTCCACAAACCGAGCAACATCCGGCCAAACCGGCTCTTTTCTGCCAGTGTCGACCTGATCCTCTACCAGGCCGGCCATCTCAACGACCCGGTCGTCACGTCGGTTATCGATCGAATCGTCGAGATCCTGCAGGCGAAGTAACGTCCCGTCCCAACATTCTGCCGGGAACCTGCAGATACGGCCTCCGTGTCCCCCTTCACTTTCAACCCGCGCACGGCTCCTCGTTATCTACTACCTCTTCTCCAGTCTCTCCTATGAAACGCCTTCTCCGCTCCGACCAGACCCTCTTCAGAGATCCCGACGTCTTTGACTTCGCCTACATGCCCGACCACCTCCACCACCGCGACGCCAGGAACTCGCCTTCCTCCTCCAGGGCGCCGGCCCCCGGTCAGAGGATGGCGCGTGCGATCCCCTCGCCCTTGAGCGACGCCACCCCGGCCCGGACAAGCGTAAGCGTTGATCCCCATTGCCTCACAGGAGAAGGCGAGCTGGTTCACCGCCGCGATCTGGAGGTCACGGAAGATGTTCTCAGTGGTCTTCGTCACCTCGGCCGCGGCCGCAATCATCGTGATGACCGTGCCGGCCATGAGGACCGGCGCGTAGAGCTCCACCACCTGCGCCGTGCTGACCTCGTCGATCCCGCCGATGAGACCCGGTCGTGCCCCTGGATATTCCGGAACAACCAGCCGACCACCACCCGCCCGGGGGCGTGCGCGAGGGCGAAGTCCTCCCCGGCGATGAGCCCCGACTCTGCTTCTAAGATCTCCCCGGGCCATGCCGGCGGTCGTGCCGGGGGTGATCGTTGACCCGAGGACGACGAGCGTCCCGGACATGAGGTACCGCCCGGCGTTCCGGCGCCCCTTGATGAGCGGTGTGAAGTCCGGGAGGAGATCCTGCTTGCCAAGAAAAGGCGCCTGGATCGCGAGGGACGCCGCATCGCACTCCGCGATCTTCGAGAAATCGGCGGTGCAGGAGAACTCCCCGGCGCTGGCGACCTCTATCAGTAACCCCTCGTCCTTGAGCGGCGACTCCCCACGGTTGAGCATCGCAATCCTGTAGAGATATCCAACGTGCAGCATATACACGAAAGAGCGCCGCCGCCGGGATGCCAGCATAACCCACCCCGATGACGCCGATCCGTCAGATCGGGCCGTCTCTCCTGATAAGCGTTGCGAGGTTCTCGACCATTGTATGGCGCCTCTGGTTGGTCTTCAAGGTTGGTACTCTGTCTTCTGGCACCCCCCGTTTGTGGTGCAGATCAGGATCGAAAGAGGGGTTTGCCGGGCGAAGTGCAGGTCCGGAGAAACTATTTATCCCTACCATACAGAGTGAAATGTAATGAAACGATTTGTGGCCACTGCACGGGGGCGCGTCCAGCGGGTCGGGTACCGGGAGCATGTGTACAACGAGACGTTTGAACGGAATATCTCGGGGTACGTGATGAATCTCAAGAACGGAGAGGTCGAGATCATTGCAGAAGGGAGCGAAAAGGATCTCAGGGATCTCATCAACGAGATCAATATCATACGAAGACCCATTGCAGTCAAATCGTTCACCGTTAGATGGGAAGAAGCAACAGGAGAGTACACCGATTTTGAGATCATCCGGGGAGACATTCAAGAGGAGATATTCGAACGGATAGATTACGCCGGAAATGTACTGCACAGCATGGATATGAAGTTAGACCAGAGCCTTCAGATCAGTAAAGAAAACCTTCAGGTCGGTAAAGAAAACCTTCAGATCGGTAAAGAAAACCTTCAGGTCGGTAAAGAAAACCTTCAGGTCGGTAAAGAAAACCTTCAGGTCGGTAAAGAAAACCTTCAGGTCGGAAAAGAAAACCTTCAGATCGGAAAAGAAAATCTTCAGATCGGAAAAGAAAATCTTCAGATCAGCAAAGAGACGAAAGAAGAGATTACCGGGCTTCGGAGCGATACCAAAAAGCACCTTGCCGACGAATTCGCAGAGATGAGAAAAGAACTCGTCTCCATCAAGGATGCACTTGCCCGGGCAGGCATCCAGGTTTGAGCTACTCCTCCCACCCCATATCAACTACCCCGGACCATGCATGCGGTCGTTCCGGGATGAGGTTGCGCCCGATTTCAGGGTTTCGGTCATAGACGTGGGGCCAGCCCGGGCGCGACCGCCGGCAGCACAAACCCCGGCGTTCCAGACAACCTCCAAACCCTGGCTCTTCAATCTGGATCCGCCAGGATAAACTGCATCGCAAAGTCGTAAAGGGCCGGCACCACAATCGAGACACACTCAGATCGAACGGTTCAACCCACCAGTCGGCAGTCATGCCGTTCGAGAAGGCGGTGGCGTGGGGGACTCCGCAATATGAGGGTGTGGCAATGCTTACCATGGAAGACTTCACACGGGGCCCCGCCCACGACCCCGCCGGCGCCGGCACTGATCGCTGAACCCCGCCGCTCCTCACCGGCCCGCTACCTCTTCATCCTGGTTGAAGAAAATATATCCATGATCAGCACAGAGGATGATCCAATGTCTGCTACGGAAAACATCCCCGTATCGGAAGAGACCTATAATCAGATCCTGGATCTCAGGCACCCGGGCGAGACGCTTGACGAGACTCTCGCGAGGCTGGTGGAGAAGGTAAAGAAACAGCGACTCACGGATGATATTGAGGAAATCATGGCAAGGGACGAATTCGTGGAGTTAGATCTGTGACGTTCTGCTTCATGGTGGATAAGCATGCCTGGTTTTTACATCACCGGCATACGCCAGCTACCAACCCCTGCGGCCGGCCCCCGGCCGCTCCCGCCGGTAGGAGCCGCGCTCGCACCCGGCCCGGTTCTCCAGGTGACATTGAACGGTCTTTCGAAGGCCGGTCTTAAACGACTCTTCCGGCACCCACCTGAGATCTGCCTCTATCTTGCTCGCATCTATGGCATGGCAGAAAGGGATGAGCCCGGGAGGCAAATTTGAGTGAGTGTGTACATGATCGAGTTCACCGCTGTCCACATCTGTGGGTTGATTATGGACCGCGACCAGAACGCAGCGATAAATGTCATGAGACTGGGGCTGCAATCTCTGGGCTGAAAAACCCTGGATGCTCCCGATTTCAACCGGGGGAGAAGTCGTTATAACCAGGGATACATCCGCCGATCTCGTTATGAGTTCCGGGAATGCAGGATGTATTCTCATGGCTACGCGATGAGGGTTCCCGCGATTGTGAGCGGATACATCGTAGACCGGTGGAGACTACATCGATAACAGAGATCCCTGCATCTCCGGGGTAATTGAGAGCCCGGAGAGAGTCATCCCGGGAACCTGACGAAATCTATTTGAGGTAGCCGCGAGTATTATGTCATATTCAGAGGTGGAGGGACAATGGCAAAACCAATCGAACTCGGGCTTACCCTTGAGGGCGAAGATGCCCGGCGTTTCCATGAGTACATGGAGAGGCCCACCTATACCGACGACGCGCGGAAACTGATCCGGTTTGCGGCGCAGAGAGCGCAAAATCAGCGTCTGTGAAGATATGCCTCTCCCGGCACTCCGTTTTTTACCGCTTTCCAGGGACCTGGAGGTATCAGCCTTCAGATGTGGTCATGCCGATCTGGATGAGTTCTTGATCGAGGATTCGAGGGAATATCAGGAAGAGCGGCTGTCGGTAACTCATCTTGCGTGCGCGGGCGGGGTGGGGGAGATAGGAGAACAGTGCATGACGAGATGCCGGTGAAGAGTATTTTCGGGGTCACTTTCTCCGCCTGCGCCCCGCCCGGGCTCTTGCCACGAGAACCCCCGCTCCTGCGCGGGAGCCCTGTGGGGGGGCCAGTATGGTTCTCTTTGCC
>JAAYND010000105.1 GCA_012521035.1 Methanomicrobiales archaeon | reverse complement strand
TCACTCATGGTGAGACCTTCCCCGCCTGCAGACAGGCATCAGGCACCCGCTCGGGGTGGGCGTAGATCGTGAACCGCTCCCCCCGCGAGAAGCAGATCAGGGTGAGGCCCGCCCGTTCTGCCGTGAGGATGCCCCCATCGGTCGAGGCGGCGCGGGATGCGACGATGGGGATCCCGGCGTTCGCCACCTTCGCCACCATCCCGGCCGGTTGCCGGCCGGTGCACCCGAGGACACACCGTGATCGGTCGATCCCGTTGAGGGCGGCGTAGCCGACGGCTTTATCAACAGCGTTGTGCCTGCCGACGTCACAGGCGCGGGTGATGAACTCGCCGTCGCAGAAGAGAACCGCGCAGTGGACACCGCCGGTCTTCCTCCAGGTGTCAGACTCAATCGCAGCGGTCACCCTCCGGATCTCGTCCGGGGTGACGGTGATCGATGAAGAGACTCTTCTCGGGTCGCCGAGCACCCGGTAGCCCCCCGATGACTCGACCTCGAGGAGAGCATCCTTTGTGACCGGAGCGGTGACGTAGATGTCCTTCCCCGAGACCTCCACTGACTCGACCTCCTCAGCCAGTCCCTCGCAGATAATGAACCCGGCCCCCAGGTCATCGAGGCGGTCGAGGCAAGCCACCAGGGTCGTGAGATACTCGTCGTTCAGGAAGAGCCTGACACGATCCTCGACGATGATGTTGTCGTGGACCTCGCGCGCGCCCTCACACGTGACCTGGATCCCGGTGCGGCGGACGATCTCCATCAGGCGGTCTCCTCCCCGATCCAGTCCAGGTAGGGAGCGTAACCGCCGACGATGGGCAGGGCGATGATCTCAGGGAGGTCGTAGGGGTGAAGTTCCCTGATCCGGGATGTGAGACGGTCGAGCAGGCGCTTCTGTGTCTTGATGATCAGGAGGTCTTCGGGTTCGCTCAAGACCGATCCCTCCCACCGGAAGCAGGACTGCACGCTGGTGACGTTCACGCAGGCGGCGAGCCGGGCGTCGATGAGCGCCCCTGCGATCGCTTTCGCCTCCCCGGTCGGGGCCGTGCAGAAGACCACAATGTATTCCGGGAGATTCATGGATTTACCTTCGTATTGTGGGTATTTAAGCGGTGCTATCCGCCGGGTTGCTATTTCATCTCCTCTTCTTCCGCGCCGGGATCAGGCACTTCCATGCGCTCCCGATGAGGTCTTCCCTCCCCGCCGCGCGGAGCCCCTCACGGATAAGCCCGTAGTTCTTCGGATCCCGGTAGTGTATGAGCGCCCGCTGGATCCGCTTCTCCCGATCCCTCGGGACGTAGACCTCCTCAAGGGTGAAGGGGTCAAGGCCTGTGTGGTAGATGGTCGTTGAGATGCTCATCGGTGTCGGCGTGAAGTCCTGGACCTGTTCGGTGTAAAGACCGGTATCACGGATATACTCGGCGAGCTCGATCATATTCTCGATCCTGCATCCCGGGTGGCCGGATATGAAGTAGGGGACGAGGTACTGCCGCTTTGTCTTTCCCTCCTGGAGGGCCTCGAACCGCTCCCTGAAGGCGTCGAAGACCTCACGGGGCGGCTTTCCCATGCAGGTGCAGACCCGCTCTGCTATATGCTCGGGGGCGACCTTGAGGTGCCCGGAGACGTGGTGATCGCATATGCAGGCGAGGTAATCCCGGTCTTCCGGGGGGATGAGGTCGTACCGGATCCCCGATGCGATGAAGACGTGCTTCACCCCCGGGATCTCGCGGAGGCGCCGGAGGAGGTTGAGTTGATCCGCATGGCTCCGGTCGAGCGCGGGGCAGTCGATACAGCGCCTATCCGGGCAGGTGCCTGCTCTCTCCCATTGGTTGCAGTGGATGCCGTACATATTCGCCGTCGGTCCGCCGACATCCTGGACGACGCCGGTGAAGTCGGGCATCGCCGCCATCCGCTCCACCTCCCGGACGATCGAGTCCGCGCTCCGGCTCTGGATGATCCGGCCCTGGTGGTGGGTGAGGGCACAGAACGAGCAGGAGCCGAAGCACCCCCGGTGGCTGACGACCGAGAACCTGACCGGCTCAAGGGCGGGTATGGGCTCGGTGTAGGAGGGATGCGCTGCCCTCGCGTAGGGGAGTTCGTAGACCCGATCGAGTTCATCGGTCGTGAGCGGCATCGCCGGCGGGTTCTGGACGATCACGGTCTTTGGGTGCGGTTGCGCCACCCGCCGGCCCCGGATGGGATCCTGCTCG
>JAAYND010000314.1 GCA_012521035.1 Methanomicrobiales archaeon | reverse complement strand
TCGCGATCTTCCTGCTCGCCCTGATCATGGTGGTGAGCATGGTGCCGGGGCTCCTCGCCGGGCTTGAGAGCAGTGGCATCGATTATGATGCGGTCGCCTACCGGACGGGGGTGATCCTGGTGGAGGACCCGGGATGGTGGGCTGAAGATCCGAATGGGCAAGGGGAGGGGCAGGAGAGGTTAAGAGATGGCCCATCATGGGAAATGGTGGATAAAGATAAGATCAAGAGAGTGGGGCTTGCGGTCTCGAGGGAGACGCCAAATATCCTCCTCTCGACGAAAGTTGAGAAGTTCTTCAGCACATCGTTCTTCGACGAAGATGATTACCGCAGCAAGGCGATCTTTGGCGACATCCCTTACTCCTATAATTTTTCACTCAATATCTCAAACCCAGATGGAACCTACGACCTCAAACAGACCGGCAGCCCCATACCCCTCGGCTACGGCTACATCCGCCGGGTGGTGAAGATCAAGGAGCCGGGGGTGGCGGAGATCAATGAAAGCTTTAAAGATCGATATACCGGTGTTGAATGGAATTCTACCGCGAGAAACTTCACTGTCCGGCTTGACTTCAGCCATCTTCTGGACCCGACCATCAAACCAATCTACCGGATCAATCCGAGAATAGAGCCGGTGAACGTGACGATCACGGATTTTAGAGACTATCTCAACGATTCCTACGAAGATGCCGCGCTCAAGAATGTGACGTTCTGGAAGACAACAAAGGAAGACCCCCGGCCTGTCCGACTTTCGTGGCTCTCATACAATGAGAAGAAACCGGACACCTATACCCTGCACCTCGATGGAGATTCACACAACCTCACGCCGAACGAGCCGGTCAACTCCAGCATCTCCCTGGTATTAAGACCAAACTTTATGACCTTCATGGGCCCAACCGATACTCTGGATATCCAGTTTAACTTCGATGAGAACCCTCCAAAGACAAATATCACCGGTATCCACCACTACAATAACACGAGCGTCACCCGCCCCGACCTCAAGACCGCCGTCCTGGAGGTGGCGATATGGTGAATGATGCGGGGCAGCTCTATACGATGGAGGGCATCGCAGCTGGGCTCATCATGATCCTGACCGCGTACATCGTCGTCAGCACAACGAGCATCTACACGACCGGGGATACGCATATCCCGGATATGCAGCTTGAACAGCTCGGGAGTGACGTGCTCGCGATGATGGATACGCCGGATAATAGTAGTGGGGAGAACCAGCTGGTCGGACTTGTCTACCACAACCGCAGCGACAATTTCAAGAAGGAATTCTTGAGATACTGTAACGCGACGACAGATGGCACGCTCGATAACCTGCACATGAGTGCGAGTGTCACCTACCGGAAGAACAGCGTGATCAAAGAGCACCCGTTCGTTGCACCTGACGAGACCTGGACAGGAAGGGAATCCGCCGTGCGGGTGACCCGGTGGGTGCAACTGACAGAGGGTCCTCCGAATCCCTACGAGAATAGGCTTCAAGCCGTCCTCGTGGAGGTGCTCTTATGGCGCGCCTGAACGAGGAGGGCCAGTGGATCGTGCTGATGGGGCTCCTGGTCGCTGTGGCGCTCTTCTTCCTCGCGCTGATCGTCAACCAATCAGCACTCGTCGGGCAGACGACCTCAGAAGCGGTGCTTGAGTTCCCGAAGAATGACATCAGGGACCTGCGATCGGCGATATTTGACTACATCGATGCAGAGTGCAATGAAGAGGTAGAGCAAGACATCATCGCAATCTCCCTCGAACGAAAGAACGCTGTGGTCAGTTTCTCGGTTGGTGGACCGCAGGACGTTCAGGGGCACAAAATGCATCCGGTAAGCATCCACTACAACAACGGAGTGACAGCGTACAATGAGACCACGCATTATTGAACCGATGAACGAGGAGGGCGTCACCCGGCTCATGGAGTACATCATCATCACCGGTGTGCTGCTCCTGCTGATGGTCGTCATGATGATCACCGTAAACGCTACGCTCATGGAGGGGCCGGCGAACAAACTCCGCCACCACGCCTTTGTGGATATAGGGAACGGGATCAGCACCAGGATCGTCGACCTCTATGTGATCGCACCCGGGGGGCCCGGCGGCGGGTCCAGTGACGGAAACATAACCACGAAGTTCGATATCCCCGACGATGTCGCGGGGAGGGGCTACTTCGTGAGCGCCGACCTGGAGGGAACCAACCGAGCCGACCAGGTTATCCTGGTGCAGAGCGGCAATACCAGGAGCAAGATCGCCATCGCCGGCATCGGGGCGACGATGGGGGTCATCGGCAACACCACCGGCACAGGATGGAACATGATCCAGTATGATTCAGAAGGGTTTTAGGGAGATGGATACCCGTGATAGCAGACGATAGAGCGGTCTCAGAGGCGATCGGATTCATCCTGATCCTGGGGCTCGTGCTCACCGGCATCGGCCTCGTTACACTCTACGGCTACCCGGTACTCGTAAAGGAGCAGAGCAGCACCGACGTGAAGAACATGGAGCGGGCGATGATCGTCATCCAGAACGACATGAAGAGCCTCTGCTTCAAGAACGTGCCCTACAAGGAGTCAACACTCCAGGTGAGCGGGGGGACGCTGGAGGTGATCGACTTCAGTGAGTCCAAATCATCTTTCAAGATCAAAACTACTGATGGGCAGAGGTACCCCCCCTCTGGGCAGCTGAAACTCGGTGAGTTGCGTTACCGTTCCGACCGCAGCACCGAGGTGATCACCCTCGAGAACGGCGCGGTGATAACACGCCAGGAGGGATCGACGGGTTCGGCGATGCTCGCTGAACCGCGGTGGTTCTGCGACGACGACCCGATAAAAGACGATAAGACATTCGTCATCTACATCATGAACGTCACCGCCGGCGAACGGATGGCGAAGTCGGGGATGACGACGGTGAGGATGCAGCTACAGGAGACGAACACAACTGTACACAACCTGAGTCCCCAATCCAAAGTGACAGTCACATACACCGCGGACACCACCAACGACCATTCCGTGGCGTGGAAGAACTATCTCACCAGCCCGATGGTCGACATGACAAAGAAAGCAAGCAGTCCCCCTGACGCCTATGAGATATCAGATGTAGACAAGCTCGTCATAAAAGAGTATAGGATCGAGATCCTCGGCATCTAACCTTTTTTTGAACCCGGCACCCGGCCGGGGTGGGCGATCCGCTCACACTGACGAGGATATCAGAGGTACCGGTTCCTCCGGAGCCACTCCACCTGGGGTCTCGTGTATCGGTAGATGATATCGCACTTCTCGTCCTGGAAACTCCAGGGGACGACGATCAGGATATCCCTCTCCCGGAT
>JAAYND010000104.1 GCA_012521035.1 Methanomicrobiales archaeon | reverse complement strand
GGTGTTCCAGTTCTCGGACCCCGAACTGGTCGTCACCACGATCGGCGGCCGGCCCCCTCTTCTTGCAATCACCGATGCAGCAAAGCGACTCTCCGGTCACGCCGGCGAACTCCTCGAGCAGATGAAAGCCCTCGATTCTGCGTAAAATATCAACAAGGGGTTCCCGAAGGCGTATGCCCCGGGAATCACCCGGCAGGCCTTTTCCTCCGCTTACCTGACCGAAAATAGGCCGGGCGTTTGCACTGGACCGGCAGGGGCGATCTCACTCCGACACCGGGAGTAATCCCGCCACGCCTGAAAAAAAGTAAACGCCCTCGATCCCGGACCCGGGTCGATCAGAATCGCGTCACGCAGAGAACCGACACATACCGGCCCGAGACAGGACTGTATCGCTCATCAGCAGCCGCGACTCGATCCTCTTCTGGAGAGAGCGGGTGCAGGCGAATCTGCCGTGATCCAGAACAATGCGCCGGTCCGGGAGGAAAAACTGCGCGACTGAACTGGCAGGATATGTTGCCAGCCCACAGGGCGTGAAAAATAGAATTTTTGGTGAGACCGATCCCACTTTTCAGTCGACACGCTCGGTGAAGATGATCGTCCCGGCGATCCGGGTGATCTTGACCTTCACCGTCTGGCCGGGTTTTGCATTCGCAACATACATCGTGTAGCGGTCGATCTTCACCACACCATCACCGCGCTTCGAGAGAAACTGCGGTGTAACGTCCATGATAGCACCCTCGGTCGGTTTTGCCGCTGCAGATGGATCTACAGTCGATCTCCGCTTCCGGACCGGCCGGTGACCACCACAGGCGTCACAGCGGAGCATCAGGATCCGGTCACTCTTGACCAGCCGGGTATCCGGTTTCCCGCACTCGGAACAGATGACGTAATCCTCAACGTAGCCGTGGATGATCGTGTTGATCTGCTCCTGCTCAAACTTCCCCGAGAAGACAGCCCGCGTTCCCTCGATCTTCCCGGCGGTGCCGAGTTCGCCGAGGAGGTGTTTCATCAGGTGCTCCTGGTCGCGCCGGAGGGTACCTGCGATCTCGGCGAAGTTCTCAAGAACCGTTGTCTTCCCCTCGATGAAGGCGCGCGCGGCAGGGACAATGAACCGGTCTTCAGCCTCCGTCGGCTCCGTGATATTGGTATATGCCTCCTTGAGGAGGTCTTCATATGACTGGGTCATACCCCACTATAGGTCATATGACATCAAAAAGTGGTTACCTCAATTCTCTGACCTCGCACACGCTTATCTAGATCGGCAACCCACCAGTTTTACAGTATGTTATCGGCTCAGGATCTTGCATTACTGCAAAAAGCCCTCGCCCGCGACCTGACCGACGTCGAGGTCGCCTGCTTTGAAAATCTCTGGAGTGAACACTGCAGTTACCGATCCACAAAGCCTCTTCTCCGGACGCTGCCGACGGAAGGAGATGAGGTGCTGCTCGGGCCGGGGGATGATGCCGCGATCGTGCGGTTCAGCGACACCTGTGCCCTTGCCGTCGGTATGGAGAGCCACAACCATCCAAGCTACGTGGATCCCTACAACGGTGCCGCCACAGGCATCGGCGGTATCGTCCGGGACATCCTCTCCATGGGTGCCCGCCCGATCGCTATTATGGATCCGCTCTACATCGGGCCCCTGGACCAGGAGAAGAACCGCTACCTCTTCGAGCAGATCGTTGCCGGCGCCAGGGATTATGGCGGCACTATCGGCGTGCCGGTCGTCAGGGGTGAGACCGTCTTTGATCACTCGTACTCAGGAAACCCTCTCGTGAACGTCGTCTGCGTCGGTATCGTCGACCCGGATCGCTACATCACCGCGCGGGTGAAGCGGCCCGGCAGCCACCTGGTGCTGATTGGCGCTATGACCGGACGTGAAGGGCTCGGCGGAGCATCGTTTGCCTCCCGGGATCTCGGGGAGGCCGAAGGCCGGCCGGACACCACTGTCTCCGGTGATCCCGATATCGAGAGACGTCTCATCGAGGCCATACTTGAGATGGCAGATACCGGGAAGGTCCTCTCCTGCCGCGACCTCGGGGCGGCAGGGCTTGCCGGGGCGTCGAGCGAGATGGCGAGCACGTTCGGGGCGGTCATCCACGCGGACCGGATCCTCACAAAAGAGGCCGGGATGGTGCCCCGCGAGATCATGCTCGCTGAGTCCCAGGAACGGATGCTCGTCGAGGTGGCGAGCGAAGATGTTGCGCTGATGGGCGGGATCGCGGAGAAGTACAACCTCGACTGGAGTGATGTCGGCGAAGTGATCGACGAACCCCGCTACATCGTGAAGTTCAACGGCGAGGTTGTCGCCGATATTCCGATCGATCTCCTCGTCGGGGGTGCCCCGCTCACAGTCCAGGACAAAAAACCCTACACTGTGGAGACACCATTCTCCCGCCCCGGGGAGGCAATAAAGGATCTCGCGCTCGCGGTGCTCTCCCACCCGGATGTGGCGCGCAAGGACTGGGTCGCCGAACAGTATGACCGTACCGCCCAGGGCCGGACGGTCTCGGTCAGGGGTGATGCCGCCGTGCTCCACCTGGAAGATAAAGCGCTCGCCCTCTCCTGCGGGTGCAACCCCCGCCACATTTACCTGAAACCCTTTGAAGGAACCATAAACGCCGTCATTGAGAATGCGAGCAACCTCGCCTGTCTCGGCGCGGATCCACTCTGTCTCGTCAACTGTCTCAACTTCGCAAGTCCCGAACATCCAGAGATCTCGTGGCAGCTTGAGCAGTGTGTCCTCGGCCTCGGGGATGCGGCGCGGAGGATGACGATCCCGGTCGTCGGTGGCAACGTATCACTCTACAACGAGAGCGATGAGTTCGGGACACAGATCAAACCCACACCATCGCTCGGGATGGTGGGGCGCGGGGAGGTCCGGGAGTGGATGATGCCGGTGGAAGGGGATATACTGGCACTTATCGGGACGACAGAACCTGACTTCGGGGGGTCAGTCCTTGATGCTGTCACAGGATGCGGAGGCCATGCACCCGGGGCGGCGGATCCGGCTATCGTCGCAGTCGTCCGCGACCTCGTCAGGGAGGGCAGGGTCACGTCCGCCACCGATCTCTCCGTGGGCGGGCTCCTTGCGGCACTCGCGAAGGTCGCGCCACAGTCAGACGTAACACTCGCCGGCGACCCCCTGGAAGAACTCTTCTCGGAGACCTACGGTCGGTTCCTGGTCACAGTGAAAGATGAGGCAGCCCTCGCCGGTGTGGACTGCCAGACCATTGGCAGGGTCGGGGGTGATGCCCTCACCCTCAGGTTGAAGGATGGGGTGGTTGTTATCACGCCGGAGGAACTTGAGGGAGCGCTCTCGGCGACGACCCGACTGATGCGGTCCTGACCGGTCCATCTATTTTTCAGAGGCCGCTGACCGCACACGTTTTATGATGAGAGCAGGCCAGGAGATCGGCGGGCGGCATCAGGTCAAAAAAAGGTGACGAAGGTCTATTTCTTGAACTGGGGCATGAACGAGCGGATCTCTTTCCCTACCTGCTCGATCAGGTGCTCCTCGTCTGCCTTCGTCAGCGCGGAGAAGACCGGGCGGTTCACCATGTTCTCAAGCATCCACTCCCGCGCAAACTCGCCGTTCTGGATCTCCTCGAGGATCTCCTGCATCGCCGCATAGGTCTCTGGCCCAACGACCCGGGGGCCGCGCGTCAGATCGCCATACTGAGCAGTGTTGCTGATCGAGTCGCGCATCCCGGTAAATCCGCCCTCATAGATGAGGTCGACGATGAGTTTCATCTCATGCAGAACCTCAAGGTAGGCCATCTCGGGTGAGTAGCCGGCATCCACCAGGGTCTCAAACCCGGCCTTGATGAGCGATGTTACGCCCCCGCAGAGGACCGCCTGCTCCCCGAAGAGATCGGTCTCGGTCTCCTCCGCAAACGTCGTCTCGAGCACCACCGCGCGGGTCGCACCGATCCCCCGGGCGTAGGCGAGCGCGATGGCGTGTGCCCCCCCGGTATGATCCTGGTGTACGGCGATGAGCGCCGGGACACCTTTTCCTTCCTCGTATGTCCGCCGGACCATGTGGCCGGGCCCCTTCGGGGCAATCATGACGACATCGACCGTGGGTGGAGGGACGATCTGCCCGTAATGGATGTTGAATCCATGCGAAAATGACAGGCAGGCGCCCTCTTTGAGGTACGGGGCGATCTCGGCGCGGTAGACGGCCGCCTGGGTCTCATCCGGGAGGAGGATCTGGACAACGTCCGCGCGGCTGACAGCATCCGCAACCGCATAGACTTCAAAGCCATCCTCCGACGCCCTCTGCCAGCTCCCGCCGGGCCGAAGGCCGATGACGACCTGACAGCCCGAATCACGCAGGTTCAACGCCTGTCCGCGCCCCTGAGAGCCGTAACCGATGACAGCGATCGTCCTGCCCTCCAGGGCAAGGGGGTCGACGTCAGACTCATAATATTTCTGCACCATAGATACTCACCTCCGGTTAGACAGCAAAGATAATAAATATTGTATTGAAAATCCTCATGTCACCAGGAGAGTTATTTAAGGTCCATGAGGAGAAACCTTATTCTCTATACACAAATTTGAGGATTTGAGATGGAACTGCCAGATGTCCAGTCCAGCCTGCCGGAGGTCCGCATCAATCTGACCAGGGTGGGTGTAAAAAACGTTCAAAAACTCGTCGAAGTCGCTCGCCCCGGCAAACGGCCGGTCATCTTCATCTCCAACTTCGATGTCTTCGTCGACCTGCCGGGGAGCCTGAAAGGTGCAAACCTCTCCCGTAACTTCGAGGTCATCGACGACGTGCTACAGCAGGCCATCGACGGGGAGGTAAAGGTGATCGAGGAGCTCTGTAGCATAGTGGCGCGGAAACTCCTCGACCGGCATGAGTATGCGGAGCGGACCGAGGTTCGGATGCGCAGCCAGTTCATGGTCCGGCGGGAGACGCCGGTCAGCGAGACCAGCTGCCATGAAGTGGTGAATGTTCACGCAAGCGCGATCGCCCAGAGAAACGACGGAAGCCCGATCATCAGGAAGAGTATCGGTGCTGAAGTGACCGGGATGACCGCCTGCCCCTGTGCCCAGAACATCATGAAGGACCATGCCCTGCATGTTCTTGAGAACCTCGGCGTGGCGGATGATACGATCGAGGCGTTCTTTGAGGAGGTGCCGATGGCCACGCATAACCAGCGCGGGCGGGGCTTCCTCTGCGTCGAGACCGACGATGACCAGCATGTCAGCCTCGAGAAGATCATCAAGATACTGAAGGACTCCATGAGTGCGCGTATATACGAGCTCCTCAAACGGGGTGATGAGAGCTACGTCGTTATGGAGGCTCACAAGAACCCCCGGTTCGTTGAAGACTGCGTTCGTGAGATGGCACGCAAGGTGATCGCGCAGTTCCGGGGTCTCCCGGGAGACTCTGTAGTAACCATAAAACAGACAAATGAGGAGAGTATCCACCAGCATGACGCATACGCGGAGCGGAAGGCGACGATAGCCGAGCTTGTCGCGGAGATGGATGAAGGGGCACTGTAACCTCACAATCCCTGCTATTTTTACCCGGGACAGAACCCGTCACACTTCATCAGCAGATGCAGGCAGCATCGCGCCCGGTGAGTTCCGGAGCCGTCTGGCATGCACTCTGGAAAGGTCGATCGAAGATCCTGGAATTAACACCCTGGCATCCTTTTGATCGGTAGAACCGCGATCGTTACTTTCAGGTAGCATTCCAGAGGTGTTTCGCGTTCGTGGGCTATTCTCATCTCTGGTGTGGATCATCATCCCGGAAACACAGCGAGTCTTTTTGCGCTACCGTGAGGCAAGAGGCCCCCTGCCCCATACCGCATGGATGAGGGCAACCTCCTGAATAGACCGGGGACCATCCCACCTCCCTGCAGGTGGCGGAACCTCGCGATCACTTCACGCTATGCCCCTCACCCTGATCCGATCAGACGCCTGCGCCCTGCACTCCCCGGTAAAGCAACCCCACGATGAGGCAACAGTCAGGTGAAAATCTGAGTACGGCGGTGTATCGCTCATGGGCAGTGGGCCCAACTTTCGTATACAGAAAGCATAAGAGGCGGGTGGTGAGAAAAAGTGGCTAAAAGGTAGCCGATCGGACTTCTGAGTCCTGAATCTGCCTCAAGATGGGTATGAGAGTACATATGACACCCCCGTACAGTACTACCGCGGAGTAAAGAGCGCCAGGTCATGATACCCCTGCACCTCCCCGGACCCGAACCCTTCTCACTCTCTCGCACGATTCATGCACAGAGTCGGCGATCGCTTCCATATACCTACCGGTTAAGAGGAAATAGTTCACCGGGTCAATCGATATTAATAAATTTTTAACATTTTTTATTAATATATGTTATATATCATAAAATCAGTAATATTGAAAATAGGCTCGAACGAAAGTTATAAACTCTGTTTACTTCATAATCCTTGTTGACGTACCTGTGTACGTTTCCAGTGCAAAATTTGTGTGGTAACACCGGTATAGTGTTCAGAACACCATAATATCGGAAGGAGGCGATATATTTGTCGAAAGTTGTAGAGATTTCCCCAACAACGAGACATGAAGGCCACTCAAAGCTCGTTCTAAAAGTTAATGATGAAGGCATCATCGAGCGTGGAGACTGGCTTAGCATCACCCCGGTGAGGGGTGTCGAGAAGCTCGCCATCGGCAAGACGATGGAGCAGGTTCCAAAGATCGCATCACGCGTCTGCGGCATCTGTCCCATCGCACATACTCTGGCAGGCGTTGAGGCGATGGAGGCATCTATCGGGTGCGAGGTCCCTGAGGATGCGAAACTCCTGCGTTATATCCTGCAATGTGCAAACAGGATGCACAGTCACGCCCTGCATAACATTCTATCTCTCCCGGATATGCACATCCCCGGAACAGATACGAAGATCAATCCATTCTCCAGAGAAGAGCCGGTCAGGAGCGCTGCCCTTCGGATCCAGCGACTCCGTGAGATCGCCCAGACCATCGGCGAGATCGTCGGCGGAGAAGCCATCCATCCGAGCAATCCCCGCGTCGGCGGTATGTACACAAACATCACCCCGCGTGCGAAGGCGAAGATCTATGATCTCGCAAAGGAAGGCCGGGTTCTCGCTCAGGACCACATGGAGTTTATGATCTCGGTCTTCAAGGACTTCCAGAAGCGTGGAACCACTGTGGTCGGCGGCGTTGAAGTCCCGATCCCCGATGACCTCGGCTATCACAACCAGGGGTACATGGCCACAGCACCGGTCTACGGCAGCTCGAGCCTCGACGAAAACCCGACCTGGTTCCCCGACCGGTTCACCGAGGTCCGTCCCTGGGACTGGTACATGGGCGAGATGGAGGTCAGCGAGGCCGACCCGAACTACCCCATAGGCGGTACCACACCGGTAGGAACAAAGACCTGGCCCCAGATGGAGGCCTGCACTGGTGTCCCGCTCTATGATGGCCAGCCGGTCGAGGTCGGGCCGCGTGCACGTCTGGTCCAGTTCAGGAACTACGACGGGAGAGGAGCCATGGGGCTGCAGATCGCACGCCAGATGGAGTTCCCCGAGACCATGTACGGCATCATCGACGCCGTAGATGCGCTCAACACCTCCGGATCTGTGCTCGCAGATGAGATCCCGCAGGGCGACGGCTCTCTCGGATGGGCTGCAAACGAGGCGCCCCGTGGAACCGACGTCCACCTCACCCGCGTCAAGGATGGCAGGGTCCAGTATTTCTCGATGCTCGTCCCGACCACCTGGAACTTCCCGACCTGCAGTCGTGCACTGACCGGTGCACCCTGGCGGATCGCGGAGGTTATCGTGCGTGCGTATGACCCCTGTGTCTCATGTGCAACGCACATGCTGGTCGTCGATGAGGACAAGAGGTTAGTGGCCCAGAAACTCATTCAGTGAGCGTAACAAAGCATGCTATTCCGTGAGATCGTGATCGCAGGGTGCGGCAACCCCCTCTACGCAGACGACGGGTTCGGCCCTGCAGTCGTGGAAGAACTCAAGAAGCTACAACTGCCCGACAACGTCAAGGTCATCGATGCCGGCCTTGGCGCCCCTCACTTCCTCTTTACCCTGATGGAAGATGCAGAGGTGCCGGTGAAGAAGCTGATCATCATCGATATCGCCGACTTCGGCGCAAAACCCGGTGATG
>JAAYND010000103.1 GCA_012521035.1 Methanomicrobiales archaeon | reverse complement strand
TAACCGCAGGAGGGGCATCGTTTGACCCATGCGTAGATGGTGGATCGCAGGGGTTCGGCGGGGCGGGTGTCGAGGTCTCGCGGACCGATGGAGGCGACTGCTTCGGGGATGGTGAACCGGCAGGCCTCACCACAGACTGCACAGATAGTATTGAGGTAATGGAGACGGCTCATTGATATCCGGAATAACATAATACTCAATATATATTTTATCTCCTATGGGGGTTGACGGAAGGATACCCGGGTCTTCGCTGGCGATCGCCCTGTTCTGGCTGCCCGCTCGCCGACCAGGTCACCCCGGAGGGAAAGTCAGACTGATCTGAAAATACGGGGCGTATCCTCACGGAGTGTCGGCGCATGGAACCCGGGAAGTGTTATATAGTCAGAATGTGCATCGCCCGCTCTGTATGAAGGTGGCATTCACCTTCAGAGGTACTCAAGCGATAGGTGGTTGTAATGGCAAGGACTGTTCTTGAACAACAGGTGCGGACGGCGGGGGAGCAGGAGTTCATGTCGTCCGACGAGATCGTGGGAAAGCGGGTGAAGAACCCGGAGGGGTATGATCTCGGTGAGATCTCAAGTCTGCGGATCGGCCTCCCCACCGGAAAGGTGGCATACGCGGTGCTCAGGACCGGCGGCATGCTTGGTCTCGGGGCAAAACTCTTCGCGATCCCCATCGAGGCGATGGTCTACCGGCCCGGCGATGACGTCTTTGTAGTGAATATAAGCAAGCACAGGACCGAGAGCGCGTCCGGTTTCTCGGAGGGGGAGTGGCCCCGGGAGGCAGACTGGGACATGATCGAGTCGACCCGGCCCGTAGGCCCTCCGAGCCAGGAGGAGGCGCGGGCTGTGACCCGGATGGAGGCGCGGGAGAGGCCCGCAGGCGAGGAGATACGGATTCGGGCTGAGGAGGTGGAGACGCGGCCGGTGACGGAGGCGCACGCTCCGTCGCTCGAATCCATGCAGAGGGCCGAAGAGGAGGGGGGTGAGGCTGGGCGGCTCCAGGCCTACCTCAAAGATATCAACTACCCGGTGGGGAAGGGTGACCTGATCAGCCGTGCACGTGAGCAGAGCGCCCCCCAGGGCGTGATCGCGGCGCTTGAGCAGATCAGTGATCGGACCTACCGGTCTGCCGCCGACGTAGATGAAGAGTTTGCCCGGGTCAGACAACCCTGACTCTTTTTTGCCGGTGATCTGAGCCTTCCTGTCAGGGAAAGAGCCTGGTCTGGACGGTATCCGGCCCGCCGAACGCGACGTGCTGCCCGGCGGTCTTTCCCCTGATCCCGGCCCGCCTGAGATCACCGATGCCGGCGAGCGGTCGCTCCCTGCGCATCGCGAGGATCCGGTCCGCGCCCTTCGGTCCGATGCCGGGCACCCGGAGGAGGTCGTGGCGCGACGCGAGGTTGACGTTCACCGGCCCTGTGGAGGCTGCGAGAACCTCTTTAGGATCCCGGTTCCCGAAGAATCCCTCCTCATCGAGCGCCGCCTGGAGTTCATCGGCGCTGATACCGTAGTCCCTGAGCAGGTAGTCGGCCTGGTACCACCGCCGTCTTCGCCAGGATGGGGTGTCCGGGTGTGATTCCAGGGGGGTTCCGGGCAGGGCGCGGAACGCCGCGAAGTGGATACGGAAAGGCCGGACCCGCCGGTACTGGTCGGCGACGCAGGTGAGGAGGTCCGCGTCGGTCTCGCCCGCCGCCCCGACGACGACCTGGGTGATGTGGTTGCCGGGCTTCTCCTCCGCGACCCAGGCCTGGCGTTTCAGGATGTCCTGCCGGTAGTCCTTCACACCGGCGATGCTCCCGAGGTGGTCGGAGGATGTCGTCTCTATGTTGATGCTGATCCGGTTCGCAACCCGGGCGGCGTCGTGGATATCGGCCCGGGTGGCGCCGGGGAGGATCTTGAGGTGCATGTAGCCGTCGTAGCCCCGCCGGCGCAGGATCTCTCCCGTCTCTATGATGTCATGCATGACCAGATCGACGTCTTTCGGTATACCGGAGCTCAAGAATAAGCCGCCGACGAGCCCCTCCCGCCAGAGGTTGAGGAAGGTTCCGGCGAGTTCCTCGGGAGAGAAACTCATCCGTTCTCTTTGCAGGCGGATGGAGCAGTAGGCACAGTCATACGAACAGGTTCCATGGAGGAGGACTTTCAGCATCCGGCCACATCCACCGGCGACCCGGGGGTTGTAGGTGATGCAGGGTGCGGCCGAGAGGAACCTGATGCACTCGCCCGGGCTACAGATATCAAACCTCCCGGCGGCGGTGAGGTGCGTGAGTTTCCGCTCCTGCATCGACATACAGGGAATATCGGTCCCGGGTATAAAGAGCCTGCCGGGTGCGGGGTGAAAGTGTTCTTCTCTGTTCGGAGGTAGATTATCCGGACCAATTATATATTAAGGGCAATATATAGTCCCGGGAACAGCATGTTCAGTTCTTTACAGGATTCAAAAAACCATATAACACGTACCGATGCCCGGCCTGCCCCGGTGCGGCGGCCGGCAAAACAGACCTTTCCTCCTCCCGGACGGGGATCACGCCGCCCACGCAGGGGAGCCCATGCCGATATCATTACGAAACTCGGGCGAAGCCTGATCCACCACGGTCCCTACAACGACCGTATCTTTCTCTATCACCTGGACGAGGCAGACCTTCCCGGGATCACCGACCGACTTCGCTCTCTCGCAGAGGACCGTGGTTACTCGCGGATATTTGCGCGAATCCCTGCCCCGGCCCGCGATCACTTCGTAGCGCGTGGGTATGCCTCCGGAGCATGCCTTCCCGGCCTGTTCCGCGGCAGGGTGGATGGCTACTATATGGCAAAATACCTCGATGCCCCCGGGATCGATACGGCCGGTATCGATGAGGTTCTCACGGTTGCACGGGAGAAGGCCCGGGCGGGCGCGGTGGACCCGGCGATCGATGCAGGGTTTCTCGCTGCCCCTGCCACACCCGGGGATGCGCCGGCGCTTGCGTCGATATACCGGGAGGTTTTTGAGACCTACCCGGTTCCCATACATGACCCGGCCTACCTTGCAGAGGAGATGCAGAGGAACCTCCGGTGTTTCTGTATCCTTGAGCCCGGTGGGCGTATCGCCTCGGTTGCCGCGGCAGAGGTGGATCGTGCCGGCAAATTTGCAGAGATGACCGGCTTTGCGACGGTGCCCGGTTACCGGGGGCGCGGGTTTGCAGCCTGCCTCCTGCGGCGGTTGGAGGAGGAGATGCGCTTGATCGGGGTAAAGACAGCGTTTGCCATCGCCCGGGCCTGCTCTCCCCCGGCAAACATCACATTCGCCCGGGCGGGCTACACCTATGCTGGAACGCTCCCTGAGAGCGTCAATATCTGCGGTTCTCTGGAGGATATGAACTTCTGGTATAGAACGCTCGCCGGATCTGAGGCAGCCCCTTCACCAGGCTGATGTGGGGCAGGAGGATCCGGGATCAAGGGTATCGATATACCGAAAGAGGGGATGGTCGCGGTGGAGAACCTATCTGGCCGGGGTGTGGGGGGAGAGGCCTTCTGGTTTGCCGGCATATCGCCTGTGGGCTCCCGGTGGCCGATCTGTGGTGTCCGGGTGGTGTATCTCTCTGCTGAGGGGGTGAGTGGGGGTGTTGCTTATGAGCGCCGGAGATCTCCAATTGGGGTTTTCACAGAAAGAACATGGGATTGTGCCTCCGGCCTCTATATGGGCCTTGATGCGTTGGGTATGGTGAGCGGGCAAAAAGAATGAGCCCGATGGGCAGGATTGAGTGAGCGTGTACACAGGAATGCTGCGGCGTGGCCCGTGCCGGCTCCGCCGGTCGACCAATGGGCGCCTCTCCAGGCAGAAGATTATTAGTTTTATAAAGTCGACCTTCCAATGTTACCTTGTTCTGCGAATGGAGGGCATAGACGACAATGGTAAAAGAAGAAGGCGCAATCCAAATAAGCGTTCGAGAATTAGGGGCCCTGGAAGAAGCAGATATCCGGCTCAAACCCCTGACGGTCTTTGTCGGACCGAATAATTCCGGCAAGACATACGGTGCATATCTGATCGCTTCGCTGTTCGGGGAATACGGTTGGTTGCAATACACCGGCGCATACGTTGATGGCAGAACCTCCAAAAAATACGAGCCGATCGATACAGTCATCAGTCGATTTATTGAGACGGGAAGCGCAAATATCGAGATATCCGCGTTTATCAGGGATTACTCGGCTGATTATTATAGCGGTCTGGCAGAGCTCTGCCCTGGGTGGATGAAGAATTATCTCGGGACGACGCGGGTGGCGCTCGACGATCTCAGCGTAGAGGTGAATATTGAGGAGCGTATGGAGAACCTAGTCGAATCAAGTCTGAAGATCGCTTTAAAGAGGAAGTTAGGGGTGGATAAAGAGGGGAAAAGCCTTGTTAATTTTGTAAAAGAGAGGGACGAGAGCAGGATATATATTTACACTGAAGGGGAAGGCGTCCAGGACAAGATACCGATCAAAGAGATAAAGAGGTTTGTCGCCGGCAACATATTCATGCTGGTCCACAGGGCGCTGTTCCGCGATGTAAGGGTTTTTGGTGCTGAGCGAACGGGAATGCCGCTACTGTATAACCCTATAAGGAGCAGGGAGAGGATAGACGAAAAAACCGGATTTGACGATTCTCAAGAGTCAGAATCAGAAAAGCCTGTGCTTCCATACCCTGTCTCAAGCCTGGTGTTAACTATCCTTGATATACGCAGATGGGGAGATCTTAAGGAGAGGTGCAAATACGCCGAGAAAGAACCTGGTGTCAAAAAATATCTTGAATACGCAGATTTACTGGAAAGAGAGATTCTTGGAGGCCATCTCGTACTCTCAACAGACGACCCGGATCCATTCCGTGAGATTCTATTTGAATGGGAGAGAGCCGGCCGGAAAATCCCGCTGGACATCTCGGTGACGGCATCCATGGTGAAAGGGCTCTCTCCGCTTATTCTCTACCTCCGCTACAGGATATCCCCGGGCGAGTTGATCATCATCGACGAACCGGAGATGAACCTTCACCCTGAAGCCCAGGCACAACTGATGGAGTTACTCACGATGCTTGTCAATTGTGGATTGAATGTGCTGATAACCACCCACAGCCCATACTTTGTCGACCATCTGGTAAATCTCATGAAAGCATCGAGGTATGAGAACCCGGAGGCCATCAAAGATCTATTCTACCTCAAAGACCCGGATGCCTTTATCTCCCAGGAGAAGGTCTCTGTCTACCTCTTTGAAGGAGGCAGAGCAAGGGAGATATTGGGGGAGAACGGCTTCATTGAGTGGGAGACTTTCAGCAATGTGTCTGAAAAGGTTTCCAGGATCTTCTTTGAGATGGATGAGGTCGAAGATGCTGTTTGATACACTGGTTCTGACCTGTTTGTGCCGTGGCACGGCATATGGCGAGAGCGGAAAGAGGATACGTATCGAGCCGGATGCAAACGAACGGGTTGCTTTTTTCGAGATAGATGAGAACTCGAATGAATATTCGGCATTCAGAAGAGATTTCAACGTAAGTGGGCCGGTATGCGACCTGATCATCTTTTACACACCACACGATTCGAGAGATTGTACAAAAGTACTGTGTTTTGCCGAGCTCAAGGGAATAAACGTGAAACATGCGGTAAACCAGGTTATGACAACGTATCAAGCGATCAAGGATGAAATCCCGCAGGACTACTGTAGCGAGATAACATGGAAAGGATACATACTGACGCGGGGGAGCGCCCCGAAGGATACGAAAAGACTCAAGAAAGAACTGATCACCCTTTTTGGAAAAGGCAACGGGGATATATCCACCACTGAGGACATAGGTCACTTTCTCCGATCGTAATCATCCCGCCCAACCAGACGACCATTGTAACCCCTCAACACCCCCATTCCGCCCTCCTGATCACCAGAAAAGCTCCCCGGCAGAAGAGGCGATGCCGCGCCGGAGATCCAAACGGCCCCCTGCGGGCGATCTCCCGCCCCCGGGCATTCTGATTCAGCAACACCCGGCGAGGTTGCCTTTGAGTTCCCACGCGGCCATCCCCTCCAGACCCACCTGCCGGGCGATTGCCCGTATCTGGCCCTCCCGAAAACCTGCCGGGAGAGCACCTGCATCTACGATGCCTTTCGCCCCCGGGATGAAAGACAGGGCCGGCGTGCCCGGATCTTATAGTCACTCTCGTAACTGTTTTGAAAAATACTCTGGATCTAGGGGTATGGTCTCCCCTACCTGTTTAAGATGGATGGAGTGTGTAATACCCTGCGATTGCATTCTGTCCGGCCAACCATCGGCGTGGGCAGCCTGGGGTTCCAAAAGGTAGTGTTACATACTATAAACAGCGTGAATATGATCACTAGGTATACTCGACCTCCTCACCAAAGATTTCATTCATGCCGATCTTCCTCAATACCCTACCTGTCTTTTTCTGCATGCCGACATACCACACCCGCACGTCTTTATCCATCTGGAACTTTACCTGATGCACGCGGCCAAGTTGTTTCAGGAACATCTCGGCGCTCAATTTATTCCCTTTGACCTCTGCAAGCATCGTACGCAACGCTATCTTTAGCCGGAGTGCCAGTGTACAGACGAACATAATCCCAATCACTCGCGACTCTTTCCGATGTCGAATCGGAGCGATCT
>JAAYND010000102.1 GCA_012521035.1 Methanomicrobiales archaeon | reverse complement strand
GAGGGAACTCCCTCCCCGGCGAAGAGAACCACACAGTCCCTCCACAAGGCTCCCGCGCAGGAGCGGGAGTTCTCGTGGCAAGAGCCCTGGTGGGGCGTAACCGCGAAAGGCGATCTATACACCGCTTTCCTCTCTCCCCCACTCCGCCAAAGAAAACCAGATTAGCCCCTCCACAGAACCCCCGCCCCGGATCGGAGGTTCTCGTGACAAGAGCCCAGCGGGGCGCAACCGCGAAAGGCGATCTATACACCCTCCCGCCTACGACACCCTCCCGATCCTTCCACCACTCACCTTCCCGATCCACTCCATAAGAACCGCCCAAACCCTCTCGATCACCCCGCCCCCCTCCTCCAGCGCCGGAGACTCAGTCACCGGCGCAACTGGTGGGGCGATTGTCGAGACGGTCGCCGGCACGTCTGGCGTCCCCGCAGGCTTCAGGTCAAGGGAGGCCAGGCCCGTCGCCGCCGGCAAATATCCCACATTCCCCGGCACCACAAACCAGCACCGGCCGTAAGCATCGACGAAGAGCCTCTTGACGGCGTTTGATCGGATGCCGTCCCCCGACGTGACGTGCATGACGACGCGCGACCCCTCCCATCCGTATATACCGTTATCGGACGCGATAAGGAGCACTCCGTCCGGCGTTGCCGCGATATCGTTGATGATGACCGGGAACGCACTGAGATCGCGAGCATGAACGACAGGAATCGCCCCCGCGCCCGGGACGTACCGGAGGACGACCGTGTTGTTGAAGAGGTAGACACCCCCGAAGGGATCGGCCCGCACCTCAGATATCCTCCGGACCGGTTCCCCCTCAGCCACAACGGTATCGCCGGCAGCATCGACCGCCACACCTGACGGTGCATCAAAATCCCGGTCCTCCGCATAGACCACCGGCTCAAACCGGATCTCCCCGGCCCTGTCCTGGAGCATCCAGACACCATCGCGCTCCGATCCGATGACGAGCGTATCGCTCGCGGCATCGACCACCATGCTCTTGATAGTGTAACACCCGGGGTTCTCCTGCCCACCCGGTTTGAACCACGTCCAGTTCCCGTCATGGTAGCGGTGGAGGCCGGCCCGCCCGGTGGCTATCCAGATCTCATCCCCCCACCGCGCCAGACAGTTGATGCCGAGATTCTTGAGGAGATGCTGATCCTGGATGGACTCATACCCCGCCCGGGTCTGGAACTGAAGCCCGTTCGGATACCCGATCCAGAGGCGGCCGGTAGAGTCCAGGGCAAGAGCGCTCACCATATCACACCCGGGCGAAACCCACCCGTAAGCGGTCTCACCCGGATGCCTCGCGTTGACCGAGTACCAGGTCCCGTTCGCCGTATACACAGAGATCCCGCTGTCGGTCGCGAATATGACATCCCCGTACCGACCGTTGATCACATCCTGCACCCCGGCAGACGCTATACCGCTCCAGTAGTCGGGGACCTCGACGTAGATGGCTGAAGATACAGGAACAAGAAGGATCGCCAGGAAGACTACGAGAACTCGACGCATGTCCCGTCCGCCCTCTTGATGATCAGGCGACCCTTCTTCTCAGGCCAGTAATACACCGAACGACCAACCCTCCCGCCGGTCTCCTCATACGCGATCCTGATACCCACGTCACCGAGCAGATCCTTCACGGCAACAATATTCCTCTCCCCGATGTTCAGGGAGTTCGCCGAGTACTCAAACATGCTCGCACCGCCGATGACACTCGCCGTGATCGCAGACACCGTGCTCCCGCCCCCCTCCATCTCCTGGAGGAGGGTATATATGGCGGTATCTGCGAACTTGCCGGGCCGATCGCGGTTCCCGCGACTCTCCGGGAGCATGATGTGTGCAAGCCCCCCGAACGATTGCCTCTGGTCGTGTAGAATGAGCGCGATGCATGAACCAAGCCCTATCGTCCCCATCGGGCACGTCCCGACCCGGAGCTCGCCAAGACCCAGGATTACAGCCGTCTTCTCACTAAAAAAATTGTTATTCATGAGATCCCGGGCACCCGTTCAGGCGGTTGACGTCATCAGGTCATCCAGCAGGGTGAACAACTGTTGCATGAGCTCAGGCTTCGGGAGCATGTAGATACCCCCATAGATGGGCGGCGCCTCGCTCGTAAGCTCGGTGTTGAATATCAGGATATCGTTCACATCGCCGGCCATCTGGGCTATGATCGACTCAAAAGCAGCATGCGCCATATCGATAGCCAGCGCCGGCGGGCTCGGCAACATGACGATCTCCAGGAGCTCGGCGGTCGCATCAAGAAACGCCGATATCATGATATTCCCTATCTCGATCGCGGCGCTCTGGTCCATCTCGTTTATCTCGCGGTCGACACCCGTGGTGCCGAGCATCAGGTTCGTCAACCGGATGACGGTCTCCTGTGGCATGCTGACGACGATATAGCCCCCGTCGGCGACCTCACCCTGGATCTGGAAGACGACAATAGCCGCTATCTCATTCCCGATGTAGTTGTGCATATCCGCGATATCAACCACCTGCACCTCCGGCACCGTCATATCAATCGGGCTCATCAACATCTGCGAGAGGCTTGTCGCAGCGTGCGCCGCACCGATGTTCCCGAGCTCCCTCAGCGCATCAGCCTGAAACAGGTCAAGTTCCATGAAATACTCCTCCTACACGATCGTGTTCACATCGAGAACCGGCACAACCTCGCCGTCTCCCGGGATGGTGATCCCGCTGATCCCCCGGCAGCTTCCTGCGAGGCGGGAGAGCGGTTTCACCACCACTTCCTGCTGGCCGTCCACGGTATCGACGGCGATACAGCATTTCCTGCCGCTGTTCTGCAGCACGACAAGCGTATCACACCTCTGCGACAGGCCAAACATATCCTCAAGGCGGTACATGGGGAGGATCTCATCGCGGAGCAGGATCGTCTCAGCATCGCCGATCCGGTGGATCGCTTCCGGCCGGGCCAGTGCCACCTCGACGACGTTGGTGATCGGGATTGCGCACCGCCTTGCGTTGATCTGCACCATCATGACATCGATGATCGCCATCGTCGGGGGCAGCATCAGCTCAAACACTGTCCCCCGCCCGGGCTCGGACTCGACCTCGATGGTCCCCTTGAGCGACTCGATGGTCTTCCTGACCACATCGAGACCGACACCCCTGCCGCTGATATCGGTGATCGCCTCGGTCGTGCTGAACCCGGGTTCGAAGAGCAGGTTGATGAGGTCTTCATCTGTTGCAACCGCCGCTGCTTCGGGCGTCATGGTGCCCTGCCTCACCGCCTTCTCCCGGAGCCTCTCAGGATCGATGCCGGCACCGTCATCCGCGACCTCGATGATGACGTTATCCCTGTCCCTCCGTGCAGCGAGCCTAATCGACCCCTTCCGTGGCTTCCCGGCAGCCTCGCGGACCTCCGGGAGCTCGATCCCGTGGTTGACGGCGTTCCGGACGATATGCAGGAGCGGGTCGGAGAGTCCATCCATCATGCCCCGGTCGAGTTCGGTCTCGCCACCCTCGATGGTGAACTCGACCTCCTTCCCGTCGTGGGCCGCGACGTCCCGCACGACACGGGGGAAGCGGTTGAATATGCGGTCGAGCGGCATCATCCGGATCCCCATCATGAGGTTCTGGAGGTCCGAGACCGATCGGCCGATCATACTCAGCGCCTCATCAAACTCCTTGATACCGTGCTTCCTCGCAATCTGTTCGAGCCTTCCGCGGTTGATCACCAGGTCCTCGACGAGGTTCATCATCTGGTCGAGCCGCTGGATATCGACACGGATGTTCTTGATCTCGCGGCTCTTCTCACCCCGGGCGGGCTCTGGCGCCGGATGCCCGGGTTCCGGCACCCCCGAGAGTGAGAGGAGCGAGGTCTCGGGGCCGGAGGCGACCGTCCGGAGCGCATCCTCCCCGGCCTCGCTTGCGATCCGGATCTCAAACGGACCGTCAAACTTCCCGTCCTCGATGAGGTCCCGGGCGGGCGTCGTCCCGAGGACCGTCCCGATCTCATCAAGGTTCTGCAGAAGCAGCATCGCCCTGACGTCTTTCATGGCAGAGGCAGGGTCGATAGCGACGGAGAGCGTGTAGACGGGCCCACTCGCCGGTTCGCTATCAGGGGTCGGGTGGAGGGGTGGGGGTTCATGCGACACCTCCTCATCGGTGAACGCCCGGAGATCCTGCACCAGGCTCCCGGAGACCTCATCCGAAGGTCTCCCGCCGGCCTCGATCTCATCCAGCATCACCTCGATCGCGTCTGTGCAGGTGAGCAGGAGGTCGGTGAGCGGGACGGTCACCTCGCACCGGCCGCTACGGATGAGCGAGAAGACATCCTCCATCGAGTGGCAGAGATGCTCCATCGCATCAAAACCCATCGATGCCGACATCCCCTTGAGCGTATGAGCGGACCGGAAGATCTCATCGATAGCAGTCTGCTGGTCCTCCCCGCTCTCCAGGAGGAGGAGACTGCGTACGATATTCTCGTGGTTCTCCCGTGACTCCTCAACAAAGAGTTTCCGGTATACATCTTCATCGATCATGGTCCCAGCCTCCTGACCGCCCGCACAATCTCGCGCGAAAGACCCTCAAGCGGCACCACCTTATCGACACTGCCCCTGGCGATAGCCGACCGCGCCATCCCGTAGACGAGGCAGTCATCCTCAGCACAGGCCATCGTGGTGCCACCCGCAGTCTTCACCGCGAGGGTGCCCTCACCGCCATCGCTCCCCATCCCGGAGAGGATCACCGAGACCGTGCGCGGTCCAAAGACATTCGCGGCAGAGGTAAACGTCGTATCGACGGCCGGCCTGACCGCATGCAGGGGGGGAGCGGTCGAGTGGATGATCCGGCCGTGGTTCCTCCCGGCGGCCGCATAGACCCTCGAGATCACGGTGTGGTACCCGGCTTTTGATACAAAGGCGGTCCCGGCCTGCAGGGCATCCCCGTTTACGGTCTCTCTCACCGGCAGGGGCGAGATGCGGTTCAGGCGTTCGGCGAGGGACGCGGTGAATCCCTCGGGCATATGCTGGGTGATGACGACTGCTGCGGGAAGGTCTGGTGGGAGCGTGGAGAGGAGTGTATCGAGCATCGGCGGCCCCCCGGCGGACGAGCCGATCAGCACCACCGCATCGGCGTTGTTCCGCTGGACCTCCCGGGGTTTAACGATCGTGGGGAGCGATACGAGGTTTCTGATCTTCTGGATGAGTTCCCTCTCGATGCCCCGCACCTTCGGGACGTCCCGGGGTTTGAGCATGAAGTCGTCGGCCCCGAGACGGAGCGCCTGGTGGGTCATATCGGCGTGCCGGGACGTCAGCGTGCTCAAAACGATAACCTTCGGTCCTCTGCTCTCCTGCCGGAGGGTCTCAAGAACCTCAAGACCGCCCATCCGGGGCATCTCGATATCGAGGGTGACGACGTCGGGTTTCAGGTCGGCTATCTTTGCAAGGGCATCGATACCGTTGACCGCCGTCCCGACTACCTCAATATCGGGGCTGTCTTTGAGCATGTCGCGAAGGATCGTCCGGATGAAGAGAGAGTCATCGACGACCAGAACCCGTATCATGATCACGCACTGAGAACGTTCTTAACTTCCTCGAGAACCTTTGGAGCCTGGAAGGGTTTGACGATGTAGCCCCTCGCACCGCTCCTGATAGCAAGCTTCACCATCTGCTCCTGACCGACCGCTGTGCACATGATGACTTTCGCCCCGGGATCGGCGGCTTTGATGGCTTTGAGCGCCTCGATCCCGTTCACCTTCGGCATAACGACATCCATCGTGACGAGGTCGGGTTTGAGTTCCTGGTACCTGGCAACCGCCTCTGCGCCATCAGCAGCCTCACCAACAATGTCATGCCCGCCTGAAAAGAGGATGTTCTTCAGCAGCGTTCTCATAAACATTGTATCATCGACGATCAGGATTCTCCCCATCGAACACCACTCAATGATTATTTGAAGTGCTTCATATATAGCGCTTCGCGTTTCCGGGAAATAATATTACTGATTTGATGACGATTTTACCGCATCTGAGATATACCGGACGCCTTTCGTGGTCAATTGTATCTCTTTTCTGATGTAGATCACTTCAGCAAATCCGGTGGTGAGGAGTTGCTCATAGATGGCGTCGAGGTCTTTGTGCGAGAGTTTGAGCATGTTCTCGATGCTGCTTGAGTCCATACCGCTGTAGACCAGCATGGCTACCTGTCCGGTCAGCGGGTCGAGTTCCCCTTCGTACCTGGAGCCCTGTGTCGCCTCGTTGAGGAAGTTGTAGAGAACCTGGAGCGTCGTCTTCGGGCAGAGGATGAAACTCGTCACGACCTCGTTCTCGATGAGGTGATCGATCTTCACGACGTCGAGGTCTTTCTCCTGGATCTCACGGCGCGTGAGCTCGATGCCGGTCACATCCTCCAGGGGGATACAGACCTGGTTCTCCTGGCTGATGAACCATATACCGGTCTTCATGACCGCGATCGCGCCCTTCTCCCAGTGAGCGTCCTGGACGAGCACCCCGCCACGGATCGCAGGGGACATGAAGAAAGCGTTCAACCGGTAGGCACTGCACCGGGTGATGACGAACTTCTTGAGGACCGAGAGGACCTTCTCCACCGACGCGATCCGGTAGACCTCCTCCGCCTCCGGGCCGGCGGCGATCGTTACCTGGTTCTTCTTTGCCTCGAGATCGACCATGGACCGGTACGGGATCTCACAATCGAGCGGAGCTCCGATACGGATACGGTCTTCGCCGATGCCCATCGTCGCCGGGACCCATTTACCTTCGTGCTCAACCTTTATCGGAACAGATTTCATAATCGCCATCGCGCTCCCTCCCGTATCATCACTTTGGTTTCAGCATTGCGAGAATCTCTTCAAGCTCATTGGCGAGATCCTGTGCGTTGTATTTCTCTCCCCGCAGCTCGCGGACGAGACTCATATCCTCCACAAATTTCTTCTTCTTTACGTCTGATTTGAGCGAGGCGATCAGATCGTTATCGACCACGCCGCCGGAGGCAAAAGAGACCATATCAAAGACCTCTACCGGTTGCTCGATCGCCTCTTCAAGGTCCTCTCCATCCCGGGCGGATTCATCGCCCCCGGTCTCCTCATCATCGAACTCTTCGTCCTCCATCCCCTCATCATCGAACTCCTCACCCTCGATCTCGATCTCATCGAAGTCGAGGTCATCGAGCGTGGAGAGTTCCGCACTGAGGGCACTCATATCCGGCAGTTCCAGGAGATCAGCGGCGAGTCCGGAGCCATCGGGAAGACCGTGCTCCTCGAGTTCGCTCTGGTGCGCTCTGAGGATCTCTGATACGGCGCCTGCCTCTTCCCCGGAGAGGGAGGAGATCCGGTCAGACCCGAATACACTCTCCGGGTCAGCATCCTCATCGAGGTCAAGGGAGTCCAGCGAATCGAGATCGAGGTCCGCAAGCGCGGCGAGAGGGTCGACCACATCCGCAGGGGTCTTTGCGGTTGCCGGGTCGTCGACCGCCTGATCGAGCATGGTATCGATCTCCTCGATCGCTCTCTTCTTCTCGCCTTCGGGGGTGCGGGCATGCGTGATCACCTCCCGCACCGACGTCGCGAGCGTCCCAAACATACTGCCGAGGTCGATCTCGGAGGTGGCAAACCGCCGGATGAGCGAGGGATCGGGTTTCTCTTCCTTCATCTCCGGCCGTTCCCGGAGCGCAGCGCGCAGGCGGGAAGGCTTTAGGTCTGCGATCTTCAGCGTGCCGGTGATGATAAGCGCAAAGAATCCTGCAAGCATGGTGCCCGCGATGATGACATCTACGGAGGCATCGATGATGATGAACAGAGATCCGGTGCCGACGGTGATCAGGAAGAGGAGCGGTCTGCGTAATTTCTCCTTCATGTTATCCCCAGAAATGCCGGTATGGTGAAGAATGCGCTCACAACGATCGGTGCAACGATGTAGACGACGCCGGTGGCCGCACAGAGGAGACTCGTGAAGAAGTAGTAGATGTACCGGTCACCGCCCATGACAATCCTTCCTGCAAAGATATTTGCAATAGTGAGCATTAAGAGGATCGTCACCACGTACATCCGCATCGTGTCTTCGGGGAAGTCTACGAAGAGGTTCAGGGACGAGCTCATGGCGCCGCCGACCGTGGATGAACCGCCCGAGAGCGCCGCCGAGGTCTCGGCAAAATGGCCCATCACGTCCGTGATCGCGTTCCCCATCGTGAGGAGGATCTCGAAGAGGAAGACAAATATGCCGATCATCGCCGCGTGCATCGGCACGAGCAGGACGACAAAACCCTTCACCATCATGTCGCGTTTCCTCCTGAGGAGGACCTGTTCGAGCATCGATGAACCGGTGATCTTTCCGATCTCGTCCGGAGATCCGCCGAGAGCCACCGAGTCACGGAATATGTTCATGTACTTGTAGATCAGGTAACTGCCGGTCTCCCCGATGAACTTCCTCCAGCTCGCGGCTTCATCGAGCCCGAGGTTCAGTCTCGATGCCACCGAGTCGATGAAGGGTTCCAGGTAGGGCAACGACTTTCTGTCCACCTCCTGGAGGGCGTCGGCGGTGGTGATACCCTTGCCGCCCATGATCGACCCGAGGCCCCGGATGAACGTGGCGAAGTCGTTGTCCCGGTTGATGACGTTCGCATCGTCGATGTAGCCGATGATCCCGAGCGGCATCAGGAGCAGGCCGGTGAGCAGGAATGTGACGCCGGCGTTGACACCGATGAGGATGAGGAGGAGTGAGACTGCGGCGACGATCGGCAGGATCAGGCGCTCCATGCGCCGGATGATCCCCTGCTCCCGGGAGCAGAACCTCTCGAGTCCGTGCGTCCTCGGGTCGTCAGGAACCGCCCGGTACATGATCGCAAGACCAAAGGCTGATATGACGAGTATGATGGCGTATGAGGCGTTGAGCGCCGCATCGATACCATCGGGGGCGTAGATCGCCACCGATATCATGATGATGATCGCGACAAGCGCACCGGAAAGAAGCATCGCGATATAGGCGTCGCCCCATTTCTTCAGGAGCTCGATCCCCTGCTCGAAGGTGTTTCGATAGATGCTCCGGATACTTGCGAGCTCTGTGGTGATGAAGGCGTCGTCAGGGACCCCGGAGTCGATCGAGTTTGCGTAGCGGTTCAGCATGCTCCGGAGAGACTCATTCCGGCTTCTCTCGGCGACCGCCCTGAGCCCTTCGGCGTAGCTGTAACCCCATCCAGCGACCAGACGCTGCACCTTTGCGATGTAGCGCGACGGGACGTACTCAAACCTCTCTGACGTGTGATCGAATATCTCGGGCCTGGTCACGGCAGACGTGGTGATCGCTGCCATGTAGGTGTACATGAAGAGCAGATCCTGCTCCATCTTCTTGTTCTCAAGGAGGGATGACCGGAAGTCGCTGAGAGATCCCAGTTGCTCCTCAAACGGCAGCTTCCCCTGGTTCGCCGCTCTCAGGCGGTCGGCCATATCCTCAAACAACCCTACACCTCGATGTTGAGCAGACCCTGTTTCTTGATCTTTGTGGTCATGTGGAAGAGATCCCAGAACTGGGTGTACCCGGCTTTGTGGAGACGTTCAAGGATCTTTGCCCGTTTGTCTATCTCATCGTAGATCTCGACCCGCCGGTTCTCGGGGATGCCGAGGATCGTTGCGATCTTGTTCTCGAGGAGGTAACTGCTCCCCCTGCCGGTGAACGTGAAGGTGTCGGTTGCAGGGTCCCAGACGAACGCCGCCATGAAGGAGAACCCCTCTGTCTCGGGGTCGTAGCCCACGAGTTCGTTGACGCTGAGCATACGCCGGACGGTCCCGCCTCCGGGGCGTTTCACGGCGCTCTGGATGATGACGAGGTTTAAGTTGTCGACGTAGGTTCTCGGGATGCTGATGGGATCCCCGCAGAGACGCTGGATCAGTTTCTCGACCGACGCAGCGTGGAAGGTGCTCATCACCGGGTGGCCGGTCTGCATCGCGGAGAACGCGACGGAACCCTCCACGCCACGGATCTCACCGACCAGGATCTGGTTCGGACGCTGACGCAGGGCAGACTTGAGGAGGTCGAACATCGTGACCTCCGATCCCTCGCCCTCGCCCTTCCCCTTGGCCTTCGCGACCTCGCGGGTCCAGTTCCGGTGGGGGACCGTCAGCTCAGGGGTATCCTCGATGGTGACGATCTTGTTCTCAGGGGGGAGGAAGGTCGTCAGGGCGTTTAAGGTCGTCGTCTTGCCGCTCGCAGTCTCGCCCGAGACGAAGATCGACATACCGTACTCAAGGCAGATCCAGAGGTAGGCGGCCATCATGTAGTCGCATGCCCCGCTCTCGATGACCTGCAGGATGCTCATGGGAACCTCGCTCGCCCTGCGGATGGTGAAGTTGCTGCCGTGTTTGCTGATCTCGGTCCCGTAGACGATGTTGATACGCGACCCATCGGGGAGGGTCGCGTCGACGATGGGGTTTCTGTAGGTCAGCGGTCGCTTGATCCGCTCGGCGAGCTTGATGACGAAGGTATCGAGTTCGACCGAGTCCCGGAACCCGACGACGGACTTCAGGCCCTTGAAGATCTTGTGCTCGATGAATATGGGACCGACGCCGTTACAGGTGATATCCTCGATGTAGGAGTCGGAGAGGAAGGGTTTGAGTGTTCCCATCTCGATCATGTCGCGGATCATGAGGTACTCGAGCGCCCGGTACTCCTGCTGCGAGAGGATGACCCGGCCGTCGGCGAGTTCCGGGATCCCCTCCGCCCGGGGTTTTGACGATGCACCGATATCGGTGGTGAGGAACCTTATGATCCGGTCTTTAATATCTTTTGGTACCCCCCCGGCGAGCCGGGAGGAGTCGATCTCCTCCCCAGGTTGTTTGATGTACACGAGCTGCTGGATGAAGTTCTTGAGCACCCTGATACGTGCCTCCGCGGTCAGCGGTTCTTCTTCAAGGACATCGATCATATCGATGAGTTTCTCCTCGACGACCGGGACGATCGCTTTTGTGGAGTGGAGGAATGAGGGTTCGATCGGTATGTACCAGTTCCGGACATCGTCGGGGTCGGGGAAGATGTGGATGAACGTTGTATCGCTCACCGGGTAGATGATATTCGGGTTCTCCATCGATTTCAGGTCGCGTTTCAGTTCTGAGAGGAAGAGCGGGATCCCGACGGTGTTGACCGGCAGGATGTGGAGGTACTCGAGGAGGTGCGGGCTATCCCTGACGTAGCTCCGGGCGTTTGCCGGGAGCATCCGGTAGAGGGCACAGGATTCAACGTTGTTGTAGCAGTCGCTTCCCTCGTCGGTGATCTCGGGCTCGAAGGGGAGGGTTATCGTTGCTTCCAGGGCCGATCCCATTCTCTTTTACACCTTCGCGACCGTGACCGGTATGATCTTGATGCCGTACCCGGGGTGGACCTCGAAACTGATGATGTTCCCCGTCGTCTTTCGTGCGCCCCGGACCTTGACGACTTCGAGCATCATGACGTACTTACCGCCGACGAGCGCTTTTTTCATGAAGAGGTGAGCGTCGCAGATCGAGCGGATGCGGACGAGGGCGTCCTCGACGAAGGCGTATGTGTGGAGCGTGATCAGGATGGTCTTGCCGTGGTCGACGAGGTTCTTGCAGTTCGTGAAGAACGTTAAGACCGTGTCCTGTCGGGCGTACTCGGTGAAGAGCGTGAGCGAGTCGATGACGATCACCTCTGCCTTGCTCTGCTCGATGTAGGCGATCATCCGCTCGAGGGTTCCCTGCATCTTCTCCTTCGTCCACTCAAAACCCACGACGTGCATGGGAAAGACCCGGAGGTAGCCCCAGGCGAAGTGGTCGGATATGTCGAGACTCATCGACTCCATCTGGGTGAGGAAACTCTTACTCGTGTTCTCGGTCGAGAAGAGGTCGACGTTGAACCCCTGTTTCAAGGCCCCCCATATGATCTGCTGGGTGAGCACGCTTTTTCCTGTGTCGTTCTCTCCTTCGATGAGGGAGAGCGATTGAAGCGGGAGGCCGTCGGCGATCTTCTTGTCGAGTTCGGTGTTCCCGGTCGAGAGGATCGTCCTATCCGGCATCTCGAGAATGTCGCTGGTTGCGTCTTCGCTCGTGGCCATGGTTGTTCACCTAGATGTATGCTGAACTCGTGACACCGTTTGGTGTGACGACCTGGACCCACAGCGGGTCTGTGTCCAGATTGTGGGCGATCCCGATGGTGAGGGTCTCGCCGGGATCGAGTGCACCGGGATGGATGGCATCGGGGTCTATTCCTGCATTCCACCAATAGAGTGAGCCCTCCGTCCCGCAGGGGACGTATACGGGGTCGTCTCCGGTGTCGATGTAGACGTCGATCAGGGCTATATCAACGATAGACTCGCTCCCGGTGTTTTTGACCTGGATGTGGAGGATGTTTTCAGTGATCTCTGCACCCTGGATCTCGATCGCGGTCCGCATCCGGACCTCCTGGTACCGGGCGAGGTTGGTCTGAGCCTCGACCATCACCTCGGTGGTCGAGAGGGTGCCGCCGATCAGGACGTAGGCGGTGACGATCAGGAGGAGGATGCCGATCCCGGATGCGACGAGGGGGCCTGCGCTCATGGTTATGTTCCTGCGGTGAAGGTGGTCGACCGGGAGAGGCCCGTGGAGAGGACGAACTGGAAGTAGACGATATCCCCTGTACCCGGGATCTTCTCGGTGCTTGCCTGGATGTAGAGGGTCTCGCCGGGGTCCCAGCAGTTGTTCCCCGGGGTATCTTCGAGGATCTCGTAGGTCCACGAGTCTGACCCCGGAGCGTTCAGGCCGAGCCGTATGAAGTTCCCCTGGCCTCCGAGGAAGACGTCGGCCTTCCGTATATCGGCATCGGATATCCTCCCGGTGCCGACGTTCTTCAGCCAGATGCGGGCGTTTCCTCCGCCGGCGTAGGTCGTGACGATCTTCACATCGTTGCTCAGTCGTTCATCTACCGTGTGGGAAGAGGAGGAGATCGTGCTTGCGAGCGTGTAGATTACGGGAAAGACTGCATTAATGAGAACACCGGCCGCTATGATGGCGGCGATAAGGAACATCGCTGTAGTGAAGGCTTCGCTTGACATCCATTATATCCTGTCCAGCAACTCGATCCAGGCGTCACCAGCATCGCGTTCCCGCGAGGCTGGTTTCCCGGTGCCCTGTTCGTCCGGGCGGCGTTTGGAGAGCATCAGGACCTCGATCATATCCCGGTCGAGCGTCGCATCGTCGGGGTCGAGGATCCGGTTTAAGACGTAGAGTTCGGAGACAAATTCGTTTGGACCGATCTCCTGTACATCCTTCCGGGTCCGGGGGGCCATCCGCATGATATCCCTGACCTGATCGGAGACCTCGTCGGTGATGTAGCCCATCGATTGGTAGGCGTCGATCATGATGGTCATGTGCTCGTGTCCGTACTTCCTGCACCCCTGGTGCACCCACTCAAAGAGCCGGTGGACCTTCTGGAGTTTGAGCTTCCCGGCGGGTTTTGCCGGCGGGATCGCGGGCAGGTTGTCTGTGGGGATCTCCGGGATCTCTGCCGGGAAGAGGCTCCTGTCAGGGCCGGGGGCAGGCAGGGCCTGGAGCGCCTCCGTATCCGGCAGGCTGCTCATGGGTGCGTCGTCGGGGGCGTGATCTGTATCGGTCTCTCCGGTCAGGAGATCGTGATCGAGGCGGCTCCCGGTATACGTGGCGGCGCTGGTGAAGGGGTTGTCCAGTTCGTTCATCCGTTCCCGGAGGTCGATGAGGAGCCGTTTGATCGAGGTCTTGACAAAGTCCAGCTCCCTCTCGAGCGCGTCAAGACGGGCCTCCGGGTCATCGGTTGATACACCGGCAAGTATTTTGTCGATCTGAGCCTGATCTACCCCCACCATAATAGAGAATTATATAATTTTCCTGGTTTATATATTTTTGCTGCGTCTATACTGTGTTTGCTGTCGATCTGGTGGTTTTCAGGTGGTCTGGCAGTGTAGTTTTTGGGTAAAGTGCCGGAGGTGGGAGAGGCGTGCGGCGGGGATCCTGGTGGCGGGCCGGCGGGTTTTGCCAGGGGAGAGGGGGTTTGACGCGGGAATGGGGGTGGGAGGGGCCTGTATCGCGGATCAGTACCTGCATCACAGAGATGTGATGCAGTGGTATATCCTCTACGGGTTTTTGAGTATACCCGGATGAAGGGTATGAAACATCCCGGTGGAGATTATACCGGTGGCAGCCTGGAGCACCACCCCATCTTCGGTTATGAATTAGATCGCTACCTGTAAGATGGTTACATCCTGATGCATTATCTATTTTGTTCCGGATAAGGCGATGACCGGACCCAGAGTCCCTCAAGATCCCTCACATAGAATCCCTCTGCCACGAGCGCCTCCGCGCCATCGATAGTACGGGCAGCAATCCCGGTGGTCACCGGCCAGCGGAGGCCCTTTACCAGCGGGATCTTCCCTTCCAGGTCGGTAAGGATCTCACGTGCCTCAATGAGGGTGAGGTCGCGGTTCTTGATCCCGACCGCGAGGCTTCCCGCCGGCCCGAGGGCGAGGAGGTCGATCTCGTCCCCCCGGCGGTTCCACCAGGATCCGATCTCCTCGTAGTCTTCACCGAGATCCCGGGCAAGGAGATCTCGGGCCATCTCCTCAAAGGCCTGGCCGGAGAACCCTTTCCACTCCCGGAGGATCCGGGCTTTCAGGAGATCGAAGCGCCCGCGCTCGTAGAGGCTCATGTTTCTGTAGATGTAGTGCGCGTAAAACCGGAAGAAGTTGTCAGCAAAGACGTACCTGCCCATCTTTGAGCGTCCCTTCCTCCCGGTGACCGGGATCCGGTACTCGATGATTCCAAGGAGATCGGTGAGATCCCGAAAGTACGGGGGAAGAGAGGTCGCAGGAAGGCGGACAAGATCAGCGATCTCCTTCTGGGTTCTCTTCCCTTCGGCGATGGCAGCGAGGATCTCGTAGTACGTCGAGTGCTCCCGACCGAACTCCTCGATCATGACATCGCTCATCTCGCGGCGGAGAGGAGCGAGGTCGTTTAAGATGAGCCGGTCGAGGGCTGTCTCAAGATCGGTGCATCCGTACTTCTCGATGAACGTATAGTAGTAGATCGTCCCGCCGAAGAGGAGGTAGAGGTCGAGCCGGTCCGCAGGATCCTGCACACCGAGGTCGCCGAGGATGGTGAGGCATTCCCGGGGGCCGAAGGGGCGCAGTGTCAGGATGTTGTCGGCCCGCCTGAAGAGAGGAGCATCGCTTTCAAGAAAGATCTCCCGGATCATCCCGACCGATGAACCGGAGACGATGATGAAGAGATGCGAGTCCCGACCCGAGAGATCCCAGAACCGCTGCATCTGGGAGATGAACGAGGGATGGAGTTTGAGGAAACGCTGGAACTCATCGAAGACGACGATCAGGGGCTGATCGTAAGAGAAGAGGAACTCAAGAAATGTCTCCGGGGTATCGGTCCTGATGTAGCCGGGGAGGTCGAGTGCCTCTGCCATCAGTCCTCCAAACTCCTCCATGAGGGCCTCGATGCTTTTGTTCGCATCGACGTAGAAGTAGAGGGCCGGCTTTCCCCTGCAGAACTCCTTGATCAGTTCGGTCTTGCCGATCCGCCGCCTGCCGGTGACCACCAGGAACGAGGGGGCCCGGGCGTAGAGGTGCTCCATGAGCTGGAGTTCCTGTTCCCTGCCGTAGAACTTCATAATGATTATGTTTATAATTATTATAGATATAATCATTACCTCGGTATCCGAAAGTGCCACTGCCGGGCAGGATACCTCTTCCTGTGGATCAGGTTTTCACCTTTACACCATATTTGCAACAGAATCCAGGAATTGTGTAAATGAGAAATTCGCCTGATCCTGCGGGGATTATCGTATTAGTGAGAGATATATAGATATATGTACTGATGTTTGCACTTTTACACTGCCTTCTGAGAGCGGAGAGCCGGCTTGATAGAGCAGGTGATGCCTCTCTGTGTGTCTGTGCAACCCGTGGTGGTGCAAAGATAACCTGATACTGGATTATCTGCGCCCGATCGTTTAGCGGGGGTCATATCGGGGTTTTCCTGGTGTAAAGATGGGTGTAAAGTAGTGTAAACGAGTGTAAATGTGTAAACGTGGAGGCCCGCTCTGGTTCCATGTGTCTTCTCCATGACCTGCACCCGGTCACTCCGGGCGCCTGCGGCGGGGGAGCGGTTACCGGCGGCGAGTGCCTGAACCTCTTCCCTCCTGCCATGCCGGCAGAGATTATAGGGATCGATCTCTGTAGATGCGATACACTTCAGGTTCTACCGGCCGTAAGCCAGGAATACGAGAAAAGGTGGCGGCGGTGGTCAGCGCCGCTGGAGGAGGAGGTACCCTGCCGCTATGATCACAATCCCCCCGAGGACCGTGGCGATGACGACCACGGGAAGATCCCCGGTGGCAGCCGCGTCCATGTCATCCGGAGTAACCTTCTGGTCCGGCGTGGTTGCCGGCCTCCAGTGGTTTTTCCGGGGCCTGCCGGCCTCTGGATGTGAGGTGTGCCGGCATAGGTTCCCTGCGGAGATCCCCCACTTACCGGCAGGGATCAGGCCTCTCGTGCACCGTGGCAACCCGGGGAAAAGCGTTATCCAGATCGGAACAGAACGAAGATACGGTGCAGCATGCTTACGGTTGAGAGCATCATCGGAGCGCTTGCAGATCACCGGGAGCAGATCCGGGGACTTGGTGTTCGGCGGATTGGCATCTTTGGCTCCTTTGCCCGGGGTGAGGAGCGTGAAGAGAGTGATATTGATCTCCTCATCGAGTTTGAGGAGGGGAGGCGTTCCTTTGATACGTACATGGATCTCAAGTTCTTCTTTGAGGATCTCTTTGGAAGGAACGTCGACCTCGTCGATCGTGATACCATAAAACCAGGTCTCGCGCCTTACATCCTCACGAGTGTCAGGTATGTCCCGGGAGTATAACCTCTATCTCCTGGATAACCTTGAGGCCATCGAGAGGATTGAACGGTACACCCCGGGAATGGGCTACGATGAAGCACATGAGCGCCTCAACTGATTGAAGGAATCGTCGGAGATAAGTTCTTCAGAGGCCATCCTGAAGTGTACCCTGCAAAAAACTCCCGGAGATTATCCGTGAATTTGAGCCCAACCATGAGCTCGCAAATGTAATCAAGAGAGCATCGAGAGAGATGAGGCAGGCAAAGATGCGGGTGGTCAACTTCGATGCCGGCACCTGATACAATCACTTCTCATCGGCCTGACTGCTATTTTACTTGAGGTGCCCGGGGGTGTTTCCCTGCTAATCGCCCACCGGGGGTTTGAGGTAATTATTCAGGGCACCCGGTGAGTCGCCGCCGGCATGAAGGGTACCCTGAATAGTTACACTTAAATAACTGAAGAGACCCAGCCGGCGGTCATGACGCGACAGAGGCTGGCGGGTCTTGAGAGCTGTGAGTATGAACACCCTTTTGATCATCAAGCCCTCGTAGCGCTCGAGGCCACGCCCGGGTTAGACACTTTCATCCAGATGCTATACGAAAACATAGGGGATGATTATCACAAAATCATCTTAACCGGGAGCGCCGTTAAAGTAACCAAAAAAATGTATCGCGATCTTTATGACTCTTTTCAGGAGGCATGCGAGATCCTCAACCTCGATCGAAGTGTTGATCTATTTGTCCAGTTAGGTGACCTCAACGCATTCACTGTAGGGGTAGGCCATCCTGTAGTCGTCCTCAATACAGTGCTTATCGATGCGATGACAGACGATGAGCTGCTCTATGTCATTGGTCATGAGCTGGGTCACGTGAAAAGTCAGCATTGCCTCTACCATACCACTGCCTCTCTTCTGTCAATCCTTGGATCACAAGTTGGAGAATTATTCTTTGGCATCGGGGATGTTCTCCTGAAAGCTGTTCAGTATCCTATTCTACATTGGTCACGGATGTCGGAGTTCACTGCAGATCGAGCAGGTCTACTTGTATGCCAGGACACAAATGCTGCTATCAGGGCCTGTATGAAGATGGCAGGGGTTCCGGACCGGTTTCACGATTGTATAGATGAAGATGAATTTCTCCTGCAGGCAGAAGAATTTGAACATTTTGATTTCCAGGATAAAACATCTCTAATCAAAATCCTGGTAACTCTATCCAATAATATGAGCCATCCATGGATCGTAACTCGCGCCGCTGAGCTGAAAAAATGGGTGGATACTGGCGATTATGGCAAGGTAATGAAGAGAGAAACCCGCACCATCCAGCCTCTACTCATGTTGTTGTGCCAGAGATGCAACTGCCGATTAAATGGTGACGAAATGTTCTGTCCTAACTGTGGATGGAAGTGCCAACCCCTCCCGCTGATTCAATGTGACGTTCCCCTCTGTGGAAATTGCGGGTCTTCGTTAAGCGATGGTGGAGCGTTCTGTCCTCGTTGTGGCTCTCGTTATCAGGGGATGCCCCAAAACCCCGTGGTCCAGCAGTGTGAAAATTGTGGGTACCAGATGTATGAATCAAAGAATTTCTGCCCTGCGTGCGGAAAAGATCTCAAGAAGGTACCTCAGGCAGTCGATAGCTCGCCAGAACATCCCTCGGATCTTGATCACCCTGTACCAAGACCATGATATGCTCAGAGGGTTATCCTCGCAGGCGGTGCGATCTTTCCTGGGTGGTTGTCGAAAAGGTTGTCATCGATCGCACGGTGGGATCCAGGAGACCCTGTGCTAACCGGGGCCCTGTAAGTTTGTGAAATTAAATATCTGTGACAAATTGGGCGCGTATTGCTGGAATTGAGCGAACGCGGGTGACAGAAAGCTATAAATAAGATGGGTAATACCCTGCGGGATTAACTACATCGCTTGAGGATCAAGATGTCAGTGGGTAGGACGTTAATTCATGACGGGGTGGTATGTGCAGTTGAGGTCTCAGTGAAAGAATCGCGCGCCTGGCGGCTCTAATCATCAGTCAACATAAACAGCCTGAAATCACCCGGCAATGAGCACGATCTAAGGGTTTGAGGTAGGTTCTCTGTGGATTTGGTCATTTGGTTATGCCCTAATCCACGAAATTATGAGGTAGGGGGGATCAGAGGATGGCAAATGAAAGAACCTTCATAGCTCCGGGGATTGATGTTGATCACCTTGCGATTCACCTCACGAATTGGCTGGATAGTGAGGGGTTTGAGTCGCAAAAAATGTTAGATAACAAGATTGTTGTCGTACAGGTTCGTAAAAAGGGAGCGTGGCGTAGCGCATTAGGCATGACGTCAGCGTTGACTATCAAGATGCAAAGCGCCGCTAGAAACTTAAAAGTTGAGATGGGAGCTGCAACGTGGGCAGATAAGGCTATGGTTGGAACCATAGGCGCACTTGTCTTCTGGCCGCTGCTGGTAACGACTGCGTACGGATCCTGGGATCAGGTGAAGTTACCTAAGAGAATTTTTGGAGAGATCGAGCAGTACGTCAATGTATGGAATGCACGGTCAGCAATGAGCCCGGCCGTTCAGTCATCTGTAGCAGTAGCAGAATCATTACGAGAGTGTCCTAACTGCCATAAGGAAATTATTAGTTCGGCAAATTTTTGTGAATATTGCGGTCAAAAGACTGGTTTTGGTTAGAGCGATTCAAAAGGTATGGTTGGAGGCTTTGCCTGGGAGCCCCAGTAATGAAGCGAAAGCTCTGCAAGATTGAAATAACTCTGGATAACATCGGAGCTATTTCTTCGCCTCAAGTGACAGCATAGACATCCCTGCAGGTCTCCTCCACAGACTGACGGAAGAACGGGTTCTCTACTGCGGAGAGTTCAACGAGATCGATCTCGCGACCAAGGATCCGGGCCAGATCCTCGATGAGGCCGAAATACGCCCGTGCATGCTCTACCGGCGTCATCGGTTTGAACTCGACGACAAAGTCGATGTCACTCGTCGCAGGGTCGAATCGGTCGCCGGCCGCCGAACCGAATACCCCGAGTCTCCTTACGCGGTGGCGTGCAGCGATCCGGGCGATCTCCGGGATCTTCTCACGGATGATGGGGTGCAATCGAACTCCTCTGTGAGATAGTTGCATCCTGATGCATTATCTATTTTGTTCCGGATAAGGCGATGACCGGATCCTGAGCCCCTCAAGATCCCTCACATAGAATCCCTCTACCACGAGCGCCTCCGCGCCATCGATAGTACGGGCAGCAATCCCGGTGGTCACCGGCCGCTGGAGGCTCTTTACCAGCGGGATCTTCCCTTCCAGGCCGGCAAGGATCTCACGTGCCTCAATGAGGTTGAGGTCACGGTTCTTGATCTCGACCGCGAGGCTTCCCGCCGACCCGAGGGCGAGGGGGTCGATCTCGTCCCCCCGGCGGTTCCACCAGGATCCGATCTCCTCGTAGTCTTCACCGAGATCCCGGGCAGGGCACCTCTTCCTGTGGATCAGGTTTGCACTTTTACACCACGTTTGCACCAGAATCCAGGAATTGTGTAAATGAGAAATTCGCCTGATCCTGCGGGGATTATCGTATTAGTGAGAGATATATAGATGTATGTACTGATGTTTGCACTTTTACACTGCCTTCTGAGAGCGGAGAGCCGGCTTGATAGAGCAGGTGATGCCTCCCTGTGTGTCTGTGCAACCCGCGGTGGTGCAAAGATAACCTGATACTGGAGTATCTGCGCCCGATAGTTTATAGGGGGTCATATCGAGGTTTTCCTGGTGTAAAGATAGGTGTAAAGTAGTGTAAACGAGTGTAAATGTGTAAACGTGGAGGCCCGCTCTGGTTCCATGTGTCTTCTCCATGACCGGCACCCGGTCACTCCGGGCGCCTGCGGGGTGGCGGTCACCAGATCTTAAACAGCGTGAATATGATCACTAGGTATACTCGACCCCCTCACCAAAGATTTCATTCATGCCGATCTTCCTCAATACCCCATCTGTCTTTTTCTGCATGCCGACATACCACACCCGCACGTCTTTATCCATCTGGAACTTTACCTGATGCACGCGGCCAAGTTGTTTCAGGAACATCTCAGCACTCAATTTATTCCCTTTGACCTCTGCAAGCATCGTACGCAACGCTATCTTTAGCCGGAGTGCCAGTGTACAGACGAACATAATCCCAATCACTCGCGACTCTTTCCGATGTCGAATCGGAGCGATCT
>JAAYND010000101.1 GCA_012521035.1 Methanomicrobiales archaeon | reverse complement strand
ATCGGGAGCCGTAGTGAGCGGCTGGAGATGGTGAGGGAGGCTCTGGATCTGGTCCGGCTTCCGTCTACCGATCTCTTCCTCACGAAGTACTGCGGTGAGCTCTCCGGGGGCCAGAGGCAGAGGGTCGCTCTTGCACGGGCCATGATCATGAGGCCAAAGCTCCTGATCGCGGATGAGATCACATCCGCCCTCGATGTCTCAACGGCGGCTAACGTGCTACGCCTGCTCAAAGGCCTCCAGAACCGCCGGGGTTTTGCCATGATCTACATCTCCCATAACCTGACTCTGACGCTGAAGATCGCCGACAGGATAGCGGTGATGAACGCCGGAAAGATTGTGGAGGTAGGAAACGCCCATGAAGTGATGCTCACACCGAGGGATGATTACACGGTAAAGCTTGTCGGATCGAGGATCGGGCTCTGCTGCCATGATCATCACACGGAGGTGGCGTGAGGTGCGCCTGCCTCGCCGGTCATATTCGATCGAAGGGTAGAATGTACGGATGAAGGCTCCCCCTGTCGCAGATTGTGATGGTCTGGCCGGCGAGCCGGTATATCGGGGTCTGGTCTGTTGCAGATTGTGATTGCTATGGGCGGGTTGTGGCCCTTCGCTCCGATTATCCAATTCGCGTTCAGCCTCTTCTTCCCCCGGGCAGACCACCGGGAGAGGCCGGGCCGGATGTGTACCCAAAAACCCGGGCTCGCTCGTCTCGATGCCGAACAGGAAAGGAGGAGGGCATGTGCTTTGATGCGGGTAGCGCCGTGCCGGGATCTGATGCCCGGGCTAGCCTGTGGCACCGGCGGTGAGATTCCGGATCTGATCAGTATCACCTAATCTGATACAGATAGATATTATTAATACAATATTTTACAAAACCTATGGATATGCGTAACGGATCGAGAGATAAGGTGCCCGGCGCGGCCCCCTCCGGAAAGGGCGAGCGAATCGACCTCCGGAGTGGGATTCCGGTCGTACTTCCCGGCGGGGGATCTGATTGGAGAGAGCGATCATAACAGTCAGGAACCTGGAACATGGGTTTGGCGATGTTAGGGCAGTGGACAACATATCCTTTGAGGTTTACCAGGGGGAGATCTTCTCGTTTCTCGGTCCTAACGGTGCCGGAAAAAGTACTACAATCAATCTCCTGACGACCCTTATGAAGATACAGAAGGGTGAGGCGATAGTTGCAGGGCACAATGTCGCAACCGATTCCAGATCGGTCAGGAGATCGATCGGCATAGTCTTCCAGAACGAAGTACTCGATCGGGATCTCACCGTCCGGGAGACACTGGAGTTCCACGGTATGATATACCAGATCCCACGGGAGAAGAGGAGGGAGCTCATCGAGGACCTTCTTGAGATTGTAGACCTTGGAAGCAAGCGGAATGTCAGGACGAAGTACCTCAGCGGCGGGATGAAACGGCGACTGGAGATAGCCAGGGGGCTCATGACCAGACCGAAGATTCTCTTCCTCGACGAACCGACGATCGGGCTTGACCCACAGACCAGGTTGAAGATCTGGGAGCATATACGTGAGATCAACAACTCGGGCACAACCATCTTTCTCACGACGCATTACATGGACGAAGCCGATAACCTCAGCGACAGGATCGCGATCATCGATAACGGGAAGATCATTGTGACCGGAACCCCGGATGACCTGAAGCAGTCCCTTGGAAGGGATGTGATCCGCATCAATACCGGCGATAACGGAGCTGCGATCTCCCTGCTGGAGAACAACTCTCACGATTTTTTGATATCGAAGTCCGATGATGGGATAGCCCTCATCACGGAGCAGGATGGATCAGGCGTGCTGCCCTCCATACTGAACCTCCTGAACGGTGCCGGCATCGACCTCCTGAACGTCGATATAAAAAAGCCAACGCTCGATGAAGTTTTTGTCCACTACACCGGCAGGGAGATCCGTGATGAACCTACCGATAAAGTGCAGCCGCACCCGAGACCTCACAGGAGGAGATGATCATGAAAACAGAGTTCTGGCCGGTATTCTGGAAAGAGATGATAAAATTCTTCAGATTTAAGTCCCTGCTTTTTACGACGCTGGTGCAGCCCGCATTGTGGATGGCCTTCTTCGGCACCGCCATGTCCAGCAACTTTGACAGAATGAACGTGCTGTATAACATCCCCTCCGGGATGGGGCAGGTGGGGTACCTCACGTTCATGGGTGCCGGCGTCATAGCGATGACCGCCCTGTTTACAAGTCTTTACGGCGGGATGACCCTGATATACGATAAAAACTTCGGGCTCATGAAAGAGATGATAGCAAGCCCCATGCAGCGATCGCAGATTATCCTTGGCCTCGGGCTCTCAGGGATCACAAAGGGGTTTATCCAGGCGATCATCATCATGGTGTTCGGGACGTTGTTCCTCGGTGTGGACTTCTTCTCACAGCAGAACCTCCCCGGCATCGTATGTTCGGTACTCGGTATCCTCCTGTTTGTGGGGACATTCTCCCTGGGGTTCATCTTTTTGTCATCAGGGATAGCACTCAGGCTTGAGACACACGAGGGTATGCAGGGGATAATGACGGTGCTCTCCATGCCGCTCTTCTTTGTCAGTAATGCGTTGTACCCGGCGGATGCCTTCCCGGCGGTACTAAAAGTTCTCTCCGTCATCAACCCTCTGACATACCTGGTCAACGGGATCCGCTACTTTGCAATCGGGAATGATTTTTATGCGCTCGGAAAACACTACATCTATACAACAGAGATTGTTTCCGGGTCATATGTGGCGCTTCTGATATTTACACTATGCACATTCATATTTGCGATGGACTCGATTAACAACGTCAGCATAACGTGAGGCCGCGGATCCTGCTACCATGGAGGGGGGAGGAGAATGATCCTCGGGGGCTGGCTGACATCCCCTGAAGTGTGCATCCGTATACACACAAAGCGATTCTCACCTGATTTGCAGTGCATGGGAACAGGTAATTACAGGCATCTCCAGGGGTCCCCCTGATCTCTCCATGCCTGGATAGATTGAGACTTGCGAGGAGCGTTTGAGCACAGGGGGATTGATCAGGCAGGTTCTGGCATACGCCGGTTGGCCAGGCCTCAACATCTGATCGCTTGAGAGATGCCCGGGAAATCGGTGAGAGATGAAGGGTCTGATTTCAGAACTCCAAATCTGCTTCAAAAATCGCTACTGCGTAACATGAAAAAATGGTCAGGCTCTCCTCCTCACCAGGAGGAGGGATGCTCCGAGTGCCGTGACCGCCACCCAGACCGGGAGCGGGGTGGGTTTCGGCGTCGTCGGGGTTGTGCCGGCCGGTGGCCTCGTCACATCCGCCGGCGGTGTTGTCACGGATTCAGTAGGCTTCGGCGTCGGTTCGGTGACGTCTGGAGCCTTCCCGGTTGTGGTGATGGCAAAGAGGCTGAATCCCTCGGGATCTGCCGTGAAGATGACGTTACCGCTCTCCTCGCCGAGCACCTCGACAGGGACTTCTTGCCAGTCATTGTCGGCGAGTCGGAAGAGCCTGACTTCATCTTTAGTACTGCCCTGCTCTTTGATCCAGCTGGCCGGTACTGAGAACCGGAACTGGATGCTACTGAAGTCATCCACAGCAGCCCGGTAGAGGGTCGCCTCGATGTACTGGTAGACCGTGCCTGCCGGGGGCTTTGCATCCCGCGGGAGCGAGCCCTTCGCCATGGTCACCATGACGTCCCTGATCTGGTTCTTCGCGGTGAAGGTGACTGACGATATGGCCGTCTGACTCATCGAGAGGGCAGCACGGTCGCCGGCTTTGAGGTTGCTTGCCGCACCGACCGATGCCTGGGGGCCACCGCCACCGCCGCTGGAAGATGGAGGCGCTGCGGTTGGCCTTGAGGGCGGGGTTGTGGTCGTAGTGACGGGGGCAAACACACTGAATGAGTTTGTATAGCCTGTTATGGTAAACCTGACGTCGTCCCTTGTCTGGTTCTCAAGTTCGACCCAGTTTGTACCGTCATACCTCTGGATCTTTGTGGTTCTGCCATCACCGAACAGCTTCTTCCATTCATCTTCAGTGAAGGTGATGGTGACCGGTATCGCCGGGTAGAACTTCGCACCCTCGGGGCCGAGCTTGAACGCTTTCCCTCCAATCTCGATGGTTCCCACAGCCGGCTCTTTGAGATCCGGGGCAACCCCGACACTGAGTTCCGTTATCGGCGCGTTATCGGCCTGTTTTGCTTCATTACCCTTCGGGATCTCCAGCGCAAGATCCTGATATGTTACTGGAATATTCTCGATCGTTATCGCACTGGTCTTGTCGACCCTGTCGGCCACATCCTCTTTTTGAGGAGGCGCAACAACGATGATCTCTGTCTTCTTCACATCGCTGCCGGCGCTGTTCGTGACGGTCAGGGTGACCGTGTAGGTTCTTGCCCCTTCGCCATCGTGATCGAATATATGGGTCGGGTTCTGAAGGGCCGATGTGGTTCCGTCACCGAAGTCCCATGCCCGGGTGAGGGAGGGAGCGCCGGTTGAGTTATCGGTGAACTGCACGGTGAGCGGGGCTTCACCCCTCAGCCTGGTTGCAACGAAATCTGCAACCGGCTTCGGGTCATCGACGGTGATGTACGCTGTCTTTGTTATGGTGTTGCTCCCGGCATCGCCGGTCACCGTCAGCGTGACGGCGTAGGTGCCGGCGGTCGTGTAGGTGTGCGTCGGGTTCTGCCCGGTCGAGGTCGTGCCGTCGCCGAAGTTCCAGAGCCAGGCTGTCACATTGCCCTGGGATTGATCGAAGAACCGCACGCTGAGCGGGGCATACCCCCCGGTCGTATCCGCCCGGAACTCTGCGACGGGTGGAGCACCCGGATCGACCACGGTGATGTATGCTGTCTTTGCTTCGGTGTGGGTCTGACCTCCGCCGGTCACCGTCAGTCTGACGGTGTAAGTGCCGGGGGTTGAGTATATATGAGCCGGGTTCTGCCCGGTCGAGGTCGCGCCGTCACCGAAATCCCAGGCCCATGAGGTCGGTGAGCCGGTGGATTTATCGGTGAACTGCACGGTAAGACCTGCGTTGCCGCGTGTTCTGTCTGCCGTAAAGTCGGCGACCGGTCTCACGGTGATCTGCCTCTCTGCCGTGGAAGCAGGACCGTCGCCTCGCCTGACCGTCAGCGTGGCGGTGTAGGTGCCGGCGGTCGTATAGGTATGTGCCGGGTTCTGCCCGGTCGAGCTACTCCCATCGCCGAAGTCCCAGTTCCATGAGGTCGGTGAGCCGGTGGATGTGTCGGTGAACTGTACGGTAAGATCAGCGTTACCGCTGGTGTGATCCGCGGTGAACGAGGCTACAGGGTCTGGCTGAGTGACGGTGATGTAATTGGCCTTCGTGCTACGTGAACTTGAACCATCATCGTATGTTACTGTCAGGTTGACGGTGTACGTGCCCGGTTGCCGGTAGGTGATGATCGGGTTCTTGGTTGTCGCGATTCTTCCGTCCCCGAACTCCCACATCCATTGAACCGGTCTTCCGGTGGAGGTGTCAGTGAATCGCACTTCAAGTGGAGCAGTGCCCGTGGTTGGGGCTCCAGTGAAATCTGCAACCGGCATCGCTGCATACTCGGTGACCAGTATGGTGGTCATGGCGTACATGCTGTCACCGCCGGAGCCCGTATCAAAGCTCTGGAGCCGGGCCTCGTTTGCCCCGTCCTGGAGAGCGTCCGTCACATCGTAGACCGAGAACCCGATCTGTGGGGTGGACTGGTAGTCCTCCCAGAACCCGGCGTACTCCCGGTCGTTGAAGAAGAATTTGCTCTTCCCTTCATCATTAGCGCTGGCGAGGATCGCGATCGCCCGGGCACCGGTGATGCCGGCAGTGTCGATGCCGGAGAACGGTGCATAGACTGTGGCTTCATCATTGTTCACCGAGTATGATGCACGTGAGCAGACCATATCAAACTCTTCGTTGATCAGGATCTGCTTCTCGGTGGTTGCCGGGTCTTCATAGACAACGACCAGATACCCACCGTAAAGGAGGTAGTCGTTATCGGCCTCCGGCGTGAGGGTCATGGTGTTGCCGGCAGCATCGAACTGCTCAGTCACGTCATACACATACAGCCCGTAGGGGTAATCGTACGACCCCCAGTTCTTCCGGTCCTTGTAGGATGCAACAGGCGCCCCAACAGCGATACCGTTGAATGTCACGTTGGGGGCGGGATCTCCTGCCATCTTGTTCCAGCCCCAGGCCTGGTAGAGTCGGGCACTGGCGACGGTTGCGCCTTCAGGGATCTTCAGATCGTCTGCTGACCAGATCACCGTCTGCTCCTGCCACTTAGCACCCCTGTAGACTGAATCTCCGTGAGAGTATACGATGTCATACCGGCCACTGAACGTAGCCTCTGTCTCCATATCGCCACCGAGTGTGTGCGTCCAGCGCTTGCCCTTGTAACCGTTATCATATACGGTCAGGTTGGCCGAGAGGACGTTGTTGGTCTCGTTGCTCTCATCGACCACACTCCCGGAGTCCGCGGTCGCGGTCACGTTGACAACCGCACCATGAGCATACAAGACATTGTGCGTGATGGTGACAGTCTCATTTGCGCCGGGGGCGAGTGTGCCAACTGGCCGGGTGTACTCAGTT
>JAAYND010000100.1 GCA_012521035.1 Methanomicrobiales archaeon | reverse complement strand
GCCGAAGTCGCGTGGCCCAGGCGGCCGTCAAGCGTCTCGAGCGCCACGGTGATATCGGACTGTAACCCGATCAGGATAGCCGCCGCATCATCGCCGGCCGGAGGGGGCGCTGGCTGACTCAACAGCACAAACCCGGCGCTTGCAGCGATCAGCACCGCTGCTACGGCTATGATCCATGGATATCGCGAAGAATTCATCAGATTTCTGATGGTGGAGCGGGGGTTTAAGGGTTCCGGTTTTGTCGTCCGAAGAGAGGACGACCCTGATAAAAAACGGTTTATACGGGAGTACTACTTCTTCTACTCCTGGATCGTTCGCAGCGTGAAGTCATCGTTGAGGGGGATGCCCTGATCCCTGCAGAGTTCACGCATCTTCGGCGGGAGTACACGCCATCGCCAGAGGCCCCAGCGGTAGTACGCGGCCGGCAGCCCGGATTTCTCTGCCCATCGTACGAGGAACCGATCCCAGCGTTCGACGAGCTCCGGGTGCATCTCCCGGACCACCTCGTACTCACTCTCAAGCGCCGCCGGGCAGAGATAGCAGCCTATCCGCTCAAGTCCTTTTTCGTAGAGTGGGTTTAGAGGGGCTTTGCGCCACCAGATGTAGAGGAAGACCTCGAGCGCCCGCCAGTTTCGTATCGGCGAGACGTTCAGTTGCAGGGGGTTTATCGGGTTCTGGCTCGTCTCATCGAGGTCAGCACGACTCCAGGATTCATACCAGCGGTTCCCCTGTATGGTGACGCAGGGGCCGATACCGTCGAGGTAGTCCTTTAAGGGGTCGAGTTTCAGGAATTTGCAGCACCAGCGATCGTCCTTTCCCGGCGGTCCGATCTTCCCTGCCTTCTGGAAAAAGTCACCCCTTCCCCTGACGATCTCTATACCCTGCGATGCCACAAACTCCAGCGTCTCCGGGAGCTCGATCCCGGTATCGATGAAGAACGCCTCTTCCACCCCGGCCTTGCGGGCGAGGTGGAGTATGGCGGTGCTATCCTTGCCGCCGGAGAACGATACGTTCACGCGCGGCCGGGCGTTCATGTGCTTTTTGATGGTGCGGACGGCGCTGCGCTCAAGGTTCTTGAGGTGATACCGGTTCTTCCTGATCACCAGATCCCAGTCGGGATCGGGATATATGCGAGGCTCGATCTCGATGACCTCTTTCACCCGGACCTGTCCATCCCTCACGACACCTGTGCCGAACCGGCCCCTGTAGGAGATGATGACGGTTCCATCAGGCATGGGCGCTTTCAGGGGGAACCGTTTCCCGCCGATGCGGCCCTTATGGGTGCTCATATCGGCCCCGGCCTCAAGGTCGAGGATACCCCGCTCTGCGTGCGGCAGGAGGTAGGGGAGCGCTTCCGGGGCGATATCGAGGTTGAACTGCCGGGTGATTGGATCGAACGTGAGCCAGCCGAACCGGTCACCGTTTGCGATCACAAGGTCTGCCCGGTCGGTTCCGCCGGTCTTGTTCAGGAGCACGACCCGCGGGAGGGGGGCGTCACCGAACTCCCGGGCAAGAAGACTCCTGAGTATAGCCATGTCTGCTGCCAGCGCTGGGCGGAGGTCATAGGGTTGCAGGAGCGGGATCTCTCTGCTCCTGGAGCCACATTCGCAGGTGCGCCCGATGAGGGGGACATTGCAGTTCTCGCACCAGTAGAGTATCTTTTTTACTGCCGGTTCACGCATTCCTGGTGAATATTTGGTTGTTGCAGACATTAACTTGCGGGGTGAGGGGGGCGGTGCGGGAAGTCGCCGGTCGCGAGATCGGGGATGAAGGCGGGGCCCATTCGTCTGCATAATAGGTTCACTGACCTGGATCATCGAATTTCCTGTATCCCGGCGCGGGATAGAAATTCAATATCTCGGCGCACTCAGCCTCTGCTCTCTACTATCATCTGCAAAAGGAGGAGCAGGTGATCGTTTCCTGTAAGTATCGGGCGTATCACGGATTGTCACGCTGAAAGAGGAGAACCCGTTCCTGAAGGGCGTGTGCTCCAGAGTGCTTCAGGTGGTGAACCACACCCTCTGGAGTCCCGCAACGCTGAGCGCGGGGTAGCTCACCTGAACCTCTACCATCAGATAACCTGACTGCCCCGGAGTGCCGGCGGGGGCCTGCTGCTCAATAAGTTCAATCCGCCTGGCCTATCGAGTCTTTCGCGTGGCCGGCAATCGTACTTGAGAAAACCCCGTCACAGAACCCCGCCGGTGAGCACCCGGGCTACGAAGAAGCAGACTCCGGCAACGATTGCAGCTGCCGGTATGGTCAGGATCCATGCGATAAGGATCTCGCGAACCACACCCCACTTGACGGCCGAATAGCCACGGGTTGCGCCGACACCCATGATCGCCCCGGTTATAGCGTGTGTGGTCGATACCGGGACGCCAAAGACGTTCATCAACGAAAGGACACTTCCGGCAGCGGTTGAGGCGCAGAATCCCTGGTAGGGACGTATCTTTGTTATCCGGTTGGCCATCTTGTCTATGACACGCCAGCCACCGAGGAGCGTTCCGACCGATATGGCGAGGGATGAGGCCAGTATGACCCAGAGCGGGACCGCAAACTCAGAGATCACCCCGCCGGCCAGGAGCATGGCGGTGATGATCCCCATAGCATTCTGCGCATCGTTGCCGCCGTGGCCTGCGGCCTGGAGCGAGCCAGAGAGGATCTGGAGATTCCTGAAGTACCCTGTCAGGCGCCTCGGTGGGTAATTGCGGAAGATCCTGGCGACGATGATACCAAGAACAAATGCCGATATGAACCCGAGCATGGGGGAGATGGCAATAAAGAGAACGATCGCCAGGATACCGCTTATCTTCAGAACCCCGGTCATGATGGCGAGCGGGATGGATATCGCCACACCGATGAGGCCTCCGAGGAAGAGATACCAGGGTTTGAAGGCACCGTTCCAGAGTGCAAGCACGCCGGCGATGAGAGCGCCGGGAACCGCACCCAGGAGACCGTAGATAACGACCTGCTTGAGCAGGGCAGCTGATGGCCAGAAGATCGCCCCTATTCCGGCGGCTGCAAAGCCGGCACCGAGGAGCCCTCCGATAAGTGCATGGCTACTGGATACAGGGATCCCGAGATACGAGGTTGTGAGGACCCAGATGACCGCACCGACAAGGCCCATGAGGAGCAGCGGCGGCGTGAGGAATACGGGATCAACGATCCCCCTCCCGATTGTCGCTGCGATCGCGGTGGTGAAGATGAGGGGACCGAGGAGGTTGAAGACCCCCGCGAGGAGGACCGCCTGCAGGGGCGTCAGTGCCTTCGTGGCAACGATGGTGGCAATTGAGTTCGCAGCATCATTCAGACCGTTTGCGAAGTTAAAGAGTAATGCAAGCAGGATGCCGAGAATAATGACTGGGTCCATGGTGGTCAGGTATGCCTGATGGCTATATCGCTCAAGACATTTGCGACGTCTTCGCATTTATCGGTCGCTATTTCCAGGTTCTCGTAGATATCCTTGAGTTTGATGATGGTGATCGCATCCTCTGTTTTAAAGAGGTCCATGATGGCACGACCAAGGACATTGTCTGCAATGTTTTCCAGACGGTTCACCTCGATACATCGCTCCTCGATCAGGCCCGGGTCGCTGATCGACCTGATGCTGTTGACGGCTTTCTCGATCTCGATGGCGCTGAGCTGGATCAACTTTGCGAGTTCAACCATTGACTCATCGGTCTCGGTGATACCGTAGCCGTACATCTGCTGCACCGTGCCGTCGATGTAATCGAGGATATCGTCTAATGCTGACGCAAGCCGGGAGATCTCTTCGGGCTCCAGCGGTGTGATGAATGTCCGGTTCAGATGCTCGTAGATCTGGTGCGTAATCTCGTCTCCCTGGTGCTCGATATGCTTCATCCGGTAGCACTGTTCTTTCACGTTATCAAAATTCTCGACGAATTCTACCAGTAGATCGGCTGCAGTAACGACGATTGCGGCCATCTCATCGAAGAGATCAAAAAAAACTTTGTCTTGAGGGATTACCCACTCTTTAATGCCCACGATGATCGTTATTAGGTTTTTCTGTCAGGGGCTATATAGCGATCGGTCGTACCCCAGATCCGGATGGGAAAATTTGGTGACGGAGGTCTGTATCTCCAATCCGGGCGACCGATGCAGACGCGCAGACAATCACGATTGGACAGGCTCACTCGATTTTGGCTGGGCGTGTAGAGAGAAGATCATCCGTTTTTGCCCGCTTATGTCGGGGTAAGGTTCCTCACTTCCGCCGGCGTAAGATTCCTCATTTGTGTCGGCGTAAGGTTCCTCATTTGTGTCGGCGTAAGGTTCCTCATTTGTGTCGGCGTAAGGTTCCTCATTTGTGTCGGGGTAAGGTTCCTCACTTCCGTCGGGGTAAGGTTCCTCACTTCCGTCGGGGTAAGGTTCCTCATTTGTGTCGGGGTAAGGTTCCTCACTTCCGTCGGGGTAAGGTTCCTCATTTGTGTCGGGGTAAGGTTCCTCATTTGTGTCGGGGTAAGGTTCCTCATTTGTGTCGGGGTAAGGTTCCTCATTTGTGTCGGGGTAAGGTTCCTCATTTGTGTCGGG
>JAAYND010000099.1 GCA_012521035.1 Methanomicrobiales archaeon | reverse complement strand
TACCAGCACGCCGTCGGGTTGAGGGTCGTCGATGCAAATATGTGATCGTAGCGCTTGCACTTCGGAACATCCTCGGGCCCCCGATCAGGGCACCAGCTGTACTCCCGGGCACGGTAGCCGTGCAGCAACCGGAAGACATCGGGAAGATCGTATCGTGCAAGGTCACAGAGGATGTTCATCTCAGCGTTGTACCACCACTTCCGTGGCCGCCCGAGGTACTCATCACTCTCAGAGGCTCCCGGGTTGTCTTTATCCGGGAGAATGTCGCGGTAAAAGGGAACGATCGTCCCGTCGGGGAGCTCCGCCTCAGGACTGTGGAAATCCCCGCAGAGGATCCGGGGTCGTGCCGACCTGACGGCAAGGCGCTGGTATATCCCGACCAGTGTCTCGGCCTTGACGATCTCGTTCCTCCGGCCGCCTATCGCTGTAGGGACATGGGCATTGTGGAGCTCGATCTCACCCCGGGGTGCACTGACGGCGGCAGAGACCACCTGTTGCTTCCACGGGACATCAAAGTCGAGCGGATTGAGCGGGACGAGAGGGTACCTGCTCGCGATCAGGCACCCGAGATCTTTTGGCTCCCCGAACGGTGAGCACTGCTCAGAAAGGCGGGCGATGCTGTATGCAAACTGGAACTGATCGCTGGGGTTTTGCGCGCGGATGTCGTTGAGTCGCTCGGCCATATAGGCCACCCGGGCGATCTCAACAAGGGCAAGGCTATCGACGATGTAGAGCAGTCCATAGTTCTCGAGCTCCTCGCGGAAGATCGGGAGATCCCGATCCGTCACTTCCTGGAAGGCGACGATGTCCGGGGAGTGCTGGCAGACCGCTTCGACCTTCTTCGCCACGCTTTTGGGACCGGAGCGGAAGAGATCCACATTCCATGAAATGAGTCGCATGATGCCTGGTATATTCAAATACGCACTCTGTATTCATTAAGACATCGAGTTGAGATCGAGCCTGCAAGAGAATCTATGGGAAAAGCCCCGGCTACCCGCTCCCTCGCTCCGGTGCGATTCCTGTCTCTGCGCAGTGTTTCTCGATGGCGTCAAGGAACATCCTGCCATAACGTTGCAGTTTCCCTTCGCTGACACCATATACCCGGAGAAACTCAACGTCGGTTCGCGGATAATACCTTGCCATCTCTTTGAGGCTCCGGTCGTGGAAGACGATGAACGGCGGCACGTGCTCAAGGTCGGCAGCGATCTTTCGGAGCTGGCGGAGCCGTGCAAAGAGGATCTCGTCATAGTCATCAGCAGCCTCTGCCGCAACAATGCCCGGGAGCTCCGGTTCCGTGAGTGGCACCGGGAGGCGCCCTTCGATCGCCGCCCGGCTCCGGTCGTTTAACACGAGGATCGGGTAACGGCCGCCGGTTGAGGTGATAAAGCCCTTTCTGACCATCTCCTGGACGAATCGCAACCACTGGTCACGGGTATAGCCCTCGCCCGAGCCGTAGGTGGGGAGGAGATCGTGCCCGTTCTCGCGGATCCTCGCGTTCTTTGAGCCGATCAGCACATCAGCAACATATGAGGCACCGAACCGTTCTTCTATCTCATTGATGCAGGCGATAATCTTTGACGCCACGTGGGTTCCATCAAAGACCTTCACCGGCGTCTCGCACCGATCGCATCTCCCGCACCGCTCCTCCGTGTAGGTCTCACCGAAGTAGGTGAGCAGGAACTTCCTCCGGCACCCGGTGGTCTCGCAGTAGTCAAGCATCGCTCCCGCTTTCCGGTAGGCTGCATCCTTCCGCACAACGTCGGCGCACTCCCTCTCGATGAGGTAGCGGATCGTGTTATAGTCGCCCCGGCTGTAGAAGAGGATGCAGTCTGCTGGATCTCCATCCCTCCCCGCCCGACCCGTCTCCTGGTAGTAGGACTCAAGATCCTTCGGGAGATCGGTGTGGATGACAAAACGGACGTCCGGTTTATCGATGCCCATGCCGAAGGCGACGGTGGCACAGATGATATCGACGTCGCCACGGGAGAAGGCCTCCTGGTGCTCCTCGCGGACGATATCAGGGAGACCGGCGTGGTAGGGAAGTGCCGAAAATCCCTTATCCTGAAGCTTTCCTGCGAGATCTTCCGTCGCCTTCTGGGAGAAACAGTATACGATGCCGGCATCGCCCTCATGATCGCGGAGATACTTCACCAGCTTCGGGAAGTAACGGGTCTTCGGCACCACGCGGTAGGTGAGGTTCTTCCGGTCGAAACTCCCGACAAACCGGGCTGGCTCTCTCAGGGCGAGCTGCTTTGCGATGTCATCCTGGACGGCGGGTATGGCGGTCGCGGTCAGGGCGATGACCGGGACGTCAGGGAACCGTTCTTTGAGCGCCCGGAGCCGGCGATACTCGGGCCGGAAGTTGTGCCCCCACATCGATATGCAGTGCGCTTCATCGATGGCTATGAGTCTGAGATCCGCCCGTTCGATAAGCGAGAGGAAAGAGGGTTGCACGGCACGCTCAGGGGAGACGTAGAGGATTCTGATGCGGCCTTCAAGGATCACCCGCTCGATTATCGTTCGCTCCCCGTACCCGAGTGAACTGTTGATCGTCGCCGCAGGGATGCCGTTTGCGCGTAGACCGTCGACCTGGTCTTTCATGAGGGCGATGAGAGGTGAGATGACAACCGTAAGCCCCCCAAAGACGAGCGCCGGGAGCTGATAGCAGAGAGATTTGCCTCCACCGGTTGCCATGACGGCGAGGACATCGTTCCGGGCGAGCACAGCATCGATGATCCTCTCCTGATGAGAGAGAAACGAACTGTAACCAAAATATTTCTCAAGAATGCTATGCTTCCCCTCCATTCCATCACGCAACCAGCTGGTACCATAACCTTTGGATGGGAGCCGGTATAGCGTTGACTGTCCCTTGCAGGTGGGGTGGGAACACGCGGATAGGAAAAAATCAATTCCCGGTCATGCACCGCAATATTACCCTCGATCAGACGTCCAGTACGGGGTCAAACTGAGATTTGCCGACTGGTCCGTAAAAACTCGTGATCTTTGAATCCAGACCACAGACTGGACAGACATAGCCCTCAGGCAGGTCCTCGAATGCCGTGCCTTTCGGATAGCCCCGGTGCGGTTCGCCGCGCTTTTTGTCATATACGTAGCCGCATATCCTGCAGATATACCTTGTCGGTTCCCAGGGCACAAACCCCCATGTCCCTATCGGCCCTTTACCGGTCGCACCACAGACCGGGCATATGTAGTCCTCAGGTAGATCCTCAAATGCGGTCCCTGCCGGGATACCGCGGTGGGGTTCGCCCCGGAGCGGCGAGTAGATGTAATTGCAGTACCTGCACCGGTATCGTTTCACTCTCTCCATAGGATCGCCCAGACTGGGACTTATGAGTAATAAAGTCTCCTGTGTGGCAACCTCCCGGCGCCCTCATGAAGTCTCGTCGCAGAAGACCTCGCCGGTATCCCCGTTCACGGTCACCCTGGTGCCGTTGGGCAGACTGGAGAACTCTGGCGGGAGGCGGTCAACCATGGGGATCTCCGCGATTATCGCACCGACTGCTATGATCGGTTCAGCCTCCGTGTTGATGATCGCAGCAGGAGCAACCCCGTTCTGCTTCAGCGCGTAGATCACGTAGGATCCGACGGTTGAGCCTTTCCCGTACGGAAACGCGAGCACCCGCCCGGCGATCGACTGCCCTTCAAGGGGGTGGCCCTGTTCCATGACAATACCGGTCTCCGGGTTGACACCCGAGAGGAACGTTATCGGTTCTGAGGACACGAGGAGATCCCCGGTCCCGGTGCCTCTGGATATGCTTCTGCCTCTCATTGTCGAGTACAACTCCATGCAGATATATGACCGTGCGGCGCAAAAAAACCCCGACAACGGAACACTACCTGATACATCAAATCTAATATACCCCCAAAGATATCTGTATGGTGATCTCATGTCAAAAAGGGCCGTAGATGCAGTTTTTCAGGCACTCTTCATCCTCTCCGAGATCCGGTACCTGCTACGCAGGACAGCTCCCGGGCACAACCTCGATGAGGAGGAGCAGAAGCGCGCCGCGACATCCATCGCGAAGGTGAAGCGACAGATCGCGATCCTCGAGGAGGAGCTGGTACGGTGAGGTGCGGAGCCGGTATCGACGCTCGCGACGTCGAGGAGATGTACATCAACATCGACCCGATCCAGGCAGGCGGACGGCTTACCGCCGATGCCATGAAGGCAGTGATAGCATTCGGTGATGGCTACTCGGTCTGTGACAACTGTCTGAAACCCTTCAGGCTCGACTACATCAAAAAACCCCCCATCGCAGAGTTCCACGCTGACCTTGCCACCTGGCTGAACATGGATGCAGTGCGGGTGGTCCCGGGGGCCCGCCGGGGGTTCCAGGCGGTCGCAAGCACCTACGTCAGGAAGGGTGACCCCGTCATCGTCACGTCGCTCGCCCATTACACCGAGTTCATGGCGGTCGAGGCGGCGGGCGGGGTACCCCTCGAGATCCCGAAGGACGCAGAGAACCATATCACCCCTGATGCCGCCGCGGAGAAGATCGAGGCAGTGATCCGGGAGTACTCACGGACTCCGCCCCTGCTCTTCGTCGACCATGTCGACTACCAGTTTGGAAACGTCCATGACGTCGCCGGGATAACAAAAGTTGCCCACCAGTATGACATCCCCGTCCTCGTCAACGGTGCCTACTCGGTCGGGATCATGCC
>JAAYND010000098.1 GCA_012521035.1 Methanomicrobiales archaeon | reverse complement strand
TATCGATATCGGATCGCTTGACTGCGTCATCCTCTCCGGCTACCCCGGGACGATGATGTCGACCTGGCAGCAGGCGGGCCGGGCGGGGAGGCGGGCGACGGAGTCCGTCGCGATCATGGTCGCTTACACAAACCCGCTCGAACAGCACTTCACCCGCCACCCCGAGGACTTCTTCACCCGGCCACACGAGAATGCGGTCCTGGATCTTGAGAACCGGTATATCCGTGCAGGCCACGCCCTCTGCGCTGCGCGGGAGCTCCCGATCGATCCTGACCGGGACCGGGGGATCTTCGGGGATACGATCGAAGACCTGGCCGCGCGAGGGGATCTCCGGAAGACCGGCGCCGGCTGGACGTACGCGGGGAGCGATACCTGGCCTCATGGATCGGTGAGACTGAACTCGATCTCGTCGGACTCGTTCCAGCTGATGTACGGTCGCAAACTCCTCGAAACACTCGATCCGACGCAGGCGTTTCGGGAAGCCCACCCGGGTGCGGTGTTTCTCCATGACAGCCAGACCTACCTTGTCGAGAAGTTCGACCCCGGGGATCGGGTGATCAGGGTCCGGTACGAGGAGGTCGAGTACTACACCCGCGCCACAAGGGAGGTCAGCCTCTGCGTGATCAGAACCAGGGAACAGGCCAGGATAAACTCCATTGAGATCGAAACCGGCGATGTCATCATAAGCGAGAGATACACGGGCTACAAGATCATCAGGCACGAGAGGGTTATCAGGGAGGCCCCCCTGAGCCTCCCTCCCCTCTCTTTCGAGACCCGGGCGACCTGGTTCCAGATTCCTTTCTCTGCAGAGGAGGTAGGTCTTCGGGCTGAAGAGTTTGAATGCGGCCTGAAGGGGCTTGAGGGCGTCATCCCCACCATCCTGCCCTACTTCATCATGTGTGATGCGCACGACGTCAGTGTTCATGTCGAGAACCCGGCCGCAGGGACCGGAGAGGCGACGGTGTACATCTACGACAACTTCGCGGGGGGTATCGGGCTCTCAGAGAAGGTTGCCGGGCTGCTCCCCGATATCCTCGCAATGGCTCACCGGTTGGTCAGGGACTGCCGCTGTGAGAAGGGATGCCCGTCCTGTATCTACACGAGCAGGTACATGAGCGAGCAGGAGGTCAGCAAGCAGGCCACGCTGGTTCTGCTCGAACGCCTGTGCGATTCACCTGGAGACCTTGCCGGCGGCCGCGCTCCTCGCGAACAGTAGATCGTCTCTGCGCCGGAAACCCTGATATTCATTGAGTGTTTCTCTCCTCCGGCCGGGGTGCAGGAAAAGAGACTCCCGACCGCCAATCCCTGGCGCGGTAGATCAGGGGCACATAAGCCCTCCCTTCACTGCCCTGTTGGGGCCGGCCCGGCGCAACCACGATCACGGTTCATCCTGCTCATAAACTGGCAGGGGCGGGTGATCATCCGGTGGGAGAGAGAGCGGTACTCCCGCCCGGTGTACAAGGTAATAACCTCCACAGAGAGCAATGATGACCAGCGCGATACCGATGAGTTCACCAGGGGTTGCCGTGCCGACGAGGATAACCTTTCTTGCGATGGCGATGATTGCGACGAGGATGATGGTCTCGACGTGAAACTCCCTTTTGCTTAAGTACGCCTTTATGGTTTCCAGGAGTTCCAGGCCGATGAGGATCAGCAGGAAGTACCCAAAGAAGTTGAACAGTTCGTGGCTCTCAAGCCGATAGACAGAATTCACAAACAGGCTGACGGCCAGCAACCACCCCAATTCGAGGAGTGTGAAGAGTAACAGCACCGCCAGGAAGACGATTAGCGTAACATAGATGATGTGCTCAAACCAGTCCACATAACGGCGCATATACTGTTTATCATCCAGGTCTGGATAAATACCTGTCGAAAACTATATGCACATCAGGAGAATATGAGGCCCTGGGCGGCAAAACCTCCGGAGCGGCAATACCCTCATCAAATCCAGCAGAGGGACACAACGCCAGAGGTCCCCGGCCGCCGGCCTCCTCGCGGGCGGCGCTCATCGGGGGCGACGACCACAACACCGCCCGGCCAGGCGGTTATGCGCCTGCAGGTCCACGGTACGCCGGCGGCGTGGAGGATATGCCCGGCGATTCCCGTCCTGGCCGGGGTCACGCCACGGCCTCGATGCTGATCTCAAAACACCCCGCGCAGAGGAGATCCAGGTCATCCTGCGCTGTATCAGAGACGATTGCCGGGAACTGCCGGGCGGTCCTGAAGACGATGGCATCGTCGGGGATGGCCGGATCCATCGCGGCGTCAACGCTCTTCTGGATGACGAGGCGTGCAGGGTCAAGGTTTGTGGCGTAGTACTCCCTGAATACCGACCGTTTCTCATCGGGAACGACAAACCAGTCGGCCGCTTCAGCGGCAGTGGGGTCGCCCGGGATCCATCCGTAGCCGGGCAGGTAGTACTCCGCCCAGAAGTGATCCCCGGGAGTCCCGGCAAGGAGCATCTGGTAACCCCCTATGGCGCGGGCGGGGATCCCGAGTGACCGGCAGAACGCTACAAAGAGCATGCTCTGGGTGCCGCAGTCGCCGTGGCCGGTCTCAAACATGTAGGTGGACTCAGCGACCCCGGGTTTGCGGGCATCGAGCGAGAAGTGCGGGACAGAGCTGTAGGGGTAGGTCTCGATGATGTGGTGGTATATCATCTGCGCCTGGAGGTGCGGGTTCGTCTCGTTCCCGACGATCTCCCGTGCCCTCTCCCGGATTGCATCCACGATCTCGATATTACGCTCAGATCTGGTGTAGAGCAGGTACTCAGGGTCACTCGTGTTGTACTCCCCGACCAGTTCTGGATCGATACCACGGAAGATCTGCTCGTAGGAGATAAAGTCGATATCCGCCGAGAGGACAAGATCCTCATTGACAGCCCTGGCCGGGATCTCGTAGTAGAGATAGCCGATATCCCCCGTGGTGAACGGACCGGCGACGATACAGTCCGGGCGTGAGAGGTTCGTGACGGCGACGCTCCTCTGCGCATCCGTCTCGACCGGGAGCGGGAACCAGATCTTCAGGGTTCCCGCCGCCAGGAGCATATCGTGCGGGATCATGAGTCGCTCGGTGCCCGCGTAGTGCACGGGGTTTACGTAGGGCCCGGTCCCTTCAGGCTGATCCTCCGACCAGGCGAACCGGGCGACACAGTCAAAACCGGAATTCTCCTCGTTCTGGTTCTGCATCTCAGCGGTGTGCGCGTAGAGGTAGTTGCTGGCGACGTCATAGAAGTAGAGCGTCTCGCCCTCAGAGGTGATCTTCTGGGCATGGGCATCCAGCCAGTCGGCTATACTCTCGTCGGTGATGCCGGGGATCGCCTCCCGCAGTGCCATCTCTGCTTCCGTCTCGTTGAGTGAATACTCAATATACGTCCTGTTCGCCTGGAACATGGCGTTTCTTGCCACCCGGGCCCTCTCCCGATCACCCATTCCGGTATAAAGGGCATGGGCCTCCCTGAAGCACTCTTCGGCAACCCGGTAGTTAGCGCCTGCGTATTCGGCCATTCCCCGGGCATACGCTTCATCGGCCGGCGAGGGATCCGGTGCGTCGGGTGCCTTCGTATCCTGCGGTGTGGTGGCGCATCCCGCTATGATGAGGAAGGCAGAGAGAATCAGAAGAGCGGCAACTGGATGACGACTCATGTGGAAAGAGACATGCGAATCGGGGATAAGGTTTTCTATTCTCTCCGGCCGTTATCCGGGGAGCACACCTGTATCCGCAGATGCATCTCAATCGGGGGAGCGGTCGCTCAGGGGAGTATCTCCACCCCGAGCCTCTCCTCAAGACCACGCAGATCCTCAGAAACCCCGGCGATCTGGTCGAACCCGTCATAGGATACCTTCATCACTTTTGAGAAGGTCCGCAGGAGATCCTCTGGCGAGAAGTCCGCCTCCAGACCGGCCACCCTGATGCGTTTCAACAGCCGGCAGTAGAGATACAGGCGGAGGAACCCGACGAAGAGATGGCCATAGACCGCACTCTGGTCCCCGAGGTAGAGGGCGTCTGACTGTATCTCGCCCCTCAGGGTATCGAAGTACCTCTCCACCAGGTCACGGGTTCTGTAGAGTTCATAGATCTCCTGCGGTGTTTCATCAAGGTTTGAGAGAAAGAGGAACCTGCCGGCAAGTTTTTCCCTTTCCCGGGCTTCTTTCTCCGTGATTATGCCCTCTTTGTGCCACTCGAGGATAGCCTTCCTCTCCTCAAGCCGCAGGTCCTCATCCATGAAGAGGTAGAGGGTTCTGTCACCCATCTTCTTCTTCCCGCCCCGAATCAGGCGTTTGCGGTACGTGAACGGGTCGTCCAGATGGATCCGGGTTTTGTGGTGGATGCTATCTCGAGGGAGCGGGAGGAGGAACGAATAACCGTGGTTGATGATCTCCTCGATCGCCTCTTCGGGGATGGACCTGCGGCCAAAGATCAGGGGTGCGTCTTCGGGGTTCAGGTCATCCGGGAGCGGTAAGAGCGCCAGGGCGCCTTCCACGGGGTCGGGGAGGGGGCAGAGCATCGCCGGCAACCCGGTCTCCCGCCCGGAGAAGAGAGCGAGGTTCGCCCGGGGAAGGGCGATGTCGTCGGCATCGTATTCTCGATCTCCGAAGGGGAGGTTATCGGAGAGGGAGTAAGAAAAAGAGATATCGTAGATGAGATACCCCTCCTCGGTGCAGAGGTGCTCAAAGATCATCTCCTGCCCGATCTGGCTATCATCTATTGCCCGGAGCGCGGCGGAGAGAGACTCCAGGGAGCAGTCCGGCTGGATATCCAGGGGGTTGTCCAGCTTCTCCCAGGCCGCCTCCACGCACGTGAGGGGGAGATTCCCGGTGATGCGGGTGAAGAGGAGGGCGACGATCTCAGGCCAGTACCCGGGGAATGCTTCGGCGAGAACCGGGATGAGATCCTGGAGCTCGAACGCGAGGAGGTGGGCGTTGCCGTATTCGCAAACAGATGGGGGTCGCTTCGGGGGAGTTGCGGATTGATCCTTCTTTGCCGGCCGGGATGAGCCTTTCTCAAGGAGGCCGTGATCCTGAGTGAGCCGGCCGATGTACCGCGAGACTTTCCGGGGTTTTTTCGCCTCCTGGTCGTAGACGCTCGTCGAATGATAGACATACGGTTTGCCCTGGATGTACTTGATCTCAAGGCACTTCTTCCCCATCTTTCGTTGCTTCGCAAGCCATTCGGCCGCCCAGTCATCCATCGTATAGTGCTCGGGGGTGCGGGGATATAGATCTTTCGTTGGTGGAACCGTTTGCTCATTACTCCATGGAAGTGCCGGCGTAGCCGGATTCTATATCTCATGACTCGAGTGCATCAGTCGGGTTTCGCTGATCGGCCTCGCTCCCTGCTGAGAGGCTGGCGGGATCGGGCCTTCGCCCACCTCACCGAGAAGTGCGCCTGCCTCATCCATGCCAGGGGGTACGGGGCATGAGCTCTCTGACCTGCCCGTTCTGCTGGCCGGCTCCGGGGGAGGTCGTGCTCGAAAACGATCTCTGTTACACCCGCTATGGCAATCCCCGGGCCACCTCCTCATCCCCTCCCGGCACGCCGTAAGCCCCTTCGATGCGACAGGTGAGGAGCAGGCGATGCTCTTTGCGCTCGCCCAGGAGGCAAAAGTCCTCCTAGACGAAGGGTTTCACCCCGATGGATACAATCTAAACTCCCGGAAAGTTTAGGCGCACAGTTACAGCAATTATGGAGAATATTCGGAATTTCTCGGAAATATCCTCTCAATTCTATCAGAATTGGAATACTGAAGAGACTGATGTGCCTAAAATTATATAGGCGTATAATGCCTCGGTGAGCCGGGCATAAAAATGATGGTAGGTCGAGTAAGAGTGAAAGGGGCTGTTATCGGCCAGATTGACAACTTCATGTGCCTAATTCATGCGGGAGTTTAGGATACAACGTCGGCATATGCTCCTCCCGGGCGAGGGGAGACAGATAATGCCGGGAAACCTTCCGGACCAGGTGGAGTTACTCAAGAAGCATTGCGATCTTCTGCACCAGAACCGTAGCTGCATCCACTGCAAATTCCGCCTCAGTCGCGGATATTATACCTGCTGTGTCGTAGACCGAACTGTGCCGTTTACGGCGCATGCGGTCAAAGATGAGAACATCACCATCATCAAGGAAGAGGCCGGCAAACTTCACCACCGCGATGTGCTGGTTCGCACCGCTCGGACGATTATCCCCTGGCAAACATTAGAGCCCGGCCGGCCTGAAGGACTGCGTTGTAGGCGATGTTGTATGCCCAATCACAATCAGACGAAAGAAGCGTACGAGCGGTCCCGATATCCCGGCGGGCAAGAGCCATCGCATCAGCTACTTTCTTCGGGTCGGGAGGGAGCTTCCTGATCAGCCTCTGCCTCTCAAGATCTTCAATCATCGCAGGTTCCGATGATCATTGTCTTTTTCTCATTCATTACATTCTTTATGAAAGGATCCCCTGCCTCCTTTCGCCGCATGAATTCGCTGCCGTGCATGAGCGTGTAGTTGATCTCGCGGTTGATCATACGCTCGCTCGCATTCACGAGCGGGATCAGCGCCTCTTCGCTCACATCACCCACGATGAAAAGGTCGATATCACTTCCTCCCCCTGCGGTACCTTTTGCAAATGATCCGTAGATGAACATGCACTCGATATCCTGCAAAGATGAGAGATTCTCCCGGATAGTCCGCGCAACCCCTTCTGTCTTGAGCACGAGCTGCTGGAGGTCGCCATAAAGGAAGAAGTCACGATTGACCGTGAAATATTGCTGGTTCCCCCGCCGCCTCCCGATAAGAAGCCCGAATGATTCCAGGTTTGCAAGTTCACGGCGCACTCCGTTGATGTTCTCGCCGGTCATGCGGACGATCTCACGGATGTAGAACTCACACTCCGGGTTGAGGAGAAACAGGGTGAGGAGCTTCACCCGGACCCTTGAGGGAATGAGTACCTCAAGCATGAATACATAATGTACTCGATAGGATAAATAATGTATTCATTTGTATACAAAAAGTATTCAAATTTTCAAGCCACACAAGATAACCCCCTCCTGATCAGGACCGCCCGGCTCTCGTACGACCTGGTAACGTAACGAAAGTTCTGTAAAATTGAAATGGCCCTGTATCCAACCTATATTTGACAAAGGAGAAACAAGGCCATGGAAGTCTTAGCGTTAATTGCAGATTATCTTTCCGATCAAGAAGATGG
>JAAYND010000097.1 GCA_012521035.1 Methanomicrobiales archaeon | reverse complement strand
GAGATAAGTATCAACGGCGAACAACACTCTATGGAGAAGTATTCATGGCAGACAAAAGCGCATCCCGGGTCGTGCTCCATACGACCATGGGCGATATAACGATCCGTCTCTACGACGATATGCCGGTAACCGCAGGAAACTTCGTAAAACTGGCGGGTTCCGGGTTCTACGATGGCACGATATTCCACCGGGTCATCGCAGACTTCATGATCCAGGGTGGCGACCCGACCGGCACCGGGATGGGCGGACCCGGCTACAACATCACCGATGAGTTCGTGATGGGCCGATCGAACCGCCGGGGCACGATCGCGATGGCGAACACCGGGCGCCCGAACACCGGCGGCAGCCAGTTCTTCATCAACCTCGTGGACAACACCTACCTCGACTGGGACGATCCCCGGACCCCGAGCGCCCACCCGGTCTTCGGTGAGGTCGTCGAGGGGATGGATGTCGTCGATAAGATCGGGAAGGTGAGGACGGACTCCTCCGACAAACCGAGAACCCCGGTCAGGATCGAGAAAGCGGAAGTCGTCGAGTAACCTCAGGTCAACCATGAAGCGCAGTATCGCCGGCCGCCGGAACTCAGCGGAGGTCGAGGGAAGGATCGGGTACCTCTTCCAGGACCGCTCCCTCCTCGAGCGGGCTCTCACCCGCCTCGCCTACACCCTTGAGGTCGGCCTCCCGCCCGACGCTCATATGGACGCCCTTGCGACACTCGGCGATGCGGTCATCAACGTGGTGGTCGTGGAGGCGGTTGTCGCCGGTGGAGCGCACGACAAGGGCGCGATAACAAACCGGAAAGTGAATCTGGTGAACATGACCCGGCTCCGGGGGCTTGCAGAGGGTCTCTCCCTTGAGGAGTACGTCCGCTGGGGGAAGGGTGAGGCCGCCCAGGGGGTCTGGACATCCGGCCGGGTTCTCGCCGAGTGCATGGAGGCGCTCATCGGCGCCGTCTACCTGGACGGCGGGATGGATGCGGCCGCCGGCGTCCTCCAGCGACTCGGACTCATGGAGCAGGCGTAGCAGCCACTCATCGCTCCACCGTCGCCGCCGGCACGGGTGTGCTCACCGGGACACCTGTCGGCGGGCGCATCAAGAGCCACGCGATGGCGAACCCAGCCACAGCGAGGGCTGCGACCAGCGGGAAGACCCCGGCGTAGGTTCCGGTCGCCTCCCGGACGAACCCCGCGACCTGCGGCCCGGCGACGGCGCCCGCGCCGTAGGCGAGGAAGACGACCCCGTAACACCGCGGGTAGTCGCATGTCCCGAAGTAGGAGGCCGTCGCCGCCGGTGCGATGGCGAGCCAGCCCCCGAGGGATCCCCAGAGGACAGCGAACGCGACGATGTAAGCGGGAACGCCGGGCGCAAGCCATACCAGGATCGATGCTGCCGCGATCAGCGCAAACGTCAGCATTGCCGTGACGCGGGGGGTAGTCCGGTCGATGATGCTGCCGAACGCCGGCCTTCCTGCGCCGTTGAAGATCGCGAAGAACCCGACGAGGAGTGTCGCAAGCCCTGCGTCGACCCCGGCGACCTCGGTCCCGACCGGTTTTGCTATCGATATCGCCATGAGCCCTGCGAGGCAGCCGATGAAGTAGCAGAGGAAGAGCCCGTAGAACGTACCCGTCCGGAGCATCGCGCGGCGATCGCACTCACAAACCGGCGTTGTACCTGTCCCGGGCGCGGGCGGAGACCACCCGGCCGGCTGCCACCCTTCAGGCGGAAATCGGAGCGGTATGGCCGCGAGGACCAGCACGGTGGCGAGCACGGCGCCGAAAATTCTAAACGTCATCATCACCCCGTACGCGGCGATCAGGGCTCCCGCCGCGTTTGCGGTGATGAATGCCGAGAACCCGAACCCGAGCAGGGTAAGCCCGACCGCGAGCCCCCGCCGGTCCGGGAACCACCGGGCCGCGACGGCGACCGGCGCCCCGTAGGCGATCCCGACCCCGAGTCCGCCGATAACTCCATAGACTATGTACAGGATCTCAACCGATGACGCCGTCGAGGCGATGAGCCACCCGAGGCCGGTGAGGAGACCGCCGATGATCGTCACCCTCCCCGGACCGTAGCGTTCGATGTACTTCCCGGCCAGTGGCATCGCTATAGCGAAGAAGGCGAGGAAGACCGAGAACGGGAGGAGGACCTCCCCTGCGGTCACCTCCCGGCCGAGGATCGTAGTGAAGTGCGCCGCAAGCGGCGTGACGAAGACACTCCAGGAGTATATGCTCCCGAGGCAGAGGTTGATGATGAGGCCGAGGGCGATGAACCCCCAGCGCCTCCTCTCTGCAGGCATGCCAGAGACTGTTCCCGGTGCGTCGGGCATCCGTGAGTCACTCTTCCAGGGTGGATATGTCGCCTGGATCCATACCGAGCTCGCGGGCTTTCAGGACCCGGCGCATGATCTTGCCGCTCCGGGTCTTCGGGAGCCGGTCCACGAACTCGATCTCGGCCGGCACTGCGACGGGTCCGAGGCTCTTCCTGACATGGCGGGCGAGTTCAGCGGTGAGATCGTCGCCGGAGCTCGCGTCCACGCGGAGGGTGACGAACGCCTTGATGACGTTCCCCTTCAGCGGGTCGGGTTTCCCGATGACTGCGGCCTCCGCCACCGCGTTGTGGGAGACGAGCGCGCTCTCGACCTCTGCAGTGCCGATGTTGTGCCCGGCGACGACGATCAGGTCGTCGGCACGCCCGATGACCATGATGTAGCCGTCCTCATCCTTCACCGCGAGATCGCCTGCGGCGTAGCAACCCGGGATGGTATCCCAGTAGGTGCGGTAGCGCTCATCGTTTCCGTGGACCGTCCGGAGCATGGCAGGCCAGGGCTCCTT
>JAAYND010000096.1 GCA_012521035.1 Methanomicrobiales archaeon | reverse complement strand
CCATTCGTGCCCATGGCGACCGCAAGCCCGCACCCGGAGGCGTACCCGGCAAGTTCGAAGATGTCTGGCCGGAGGAGCGGTTCTCCCCCGCTGAGAACCAGGATCGGTCGGCCGACATCGGCGATCTGGTCGATAAGGGCCATACCCTCGATGGTATCGAGTTCACCTGCGGAGCCGTGTTCATCCGCATCGATGTAGCAGTGGGCGCAGGCAAGGTTACACCGGGCCGTGACATTCCAGGAGATGATGCGTGGTCCGCTACCGGTAGTCTGATAGGTATTCATCATCCTGCTCTATCCTCCCTGTGCGAGAAGAGTGCGAGAAAACCTGCAAAGAGGGCGATCAGGTCCAGAGGAGGGAGGATGCTTGCAATGAGAGCGTATCGTCCGCCCCTGTGAGGCTCACCCCGGGTTATCGCCCGGTACGCCGCAAGGCCAAATCCGATCCCGGCAGCCCTGACCGCGGCGAGGAGGAGCGTTCCCGCACGGGAGGTGCCAGGAAGACCGGACCTTCCCGGGAGACCGTCGATCCCGATAACGAGAAGCGCCACAACCACAAAGAGCCCGAAGATCACCGATACCGCGATGAGAAATCGGGCGATTCTTACCTCTTTTTCCATATCTTCCATGGCGGGGCGCTCTTCTCCACTGCTGGTATTAACCTTTTTCCTGGAGGGGGCATCCACGCCGGGATCGTCCCTGCAACCGCTCTGATCTCCCGCCTCTTCCCGGATCTCTGCGAGAGATCCTCTCAGGAGCCTGTGGAGATCATCTTCTTACGGAGGTGGAAAAAGGGCCCTGATGGATGGGCACGGTTACCCTCTCCTCCCGATGATGAACCGGAGCGGTGTCGGTAGCGGCCCCGGTGCGCTGGAGGCCTGTGATCCACCGAGATGAAGAATGCAGCGCGATAGAGATCGCGGTGACCGCCGGGAGAAGTTTTGAGAGAATCCGGTACCCGTCGGGTCCGATCCCTGGCGCTGTGGTTGAGTCTCGGTCAGCGCTCGCCAGCCAGATCCGGGAGCCCCGGCGCAGCGGCGTGATGAGCCGGCAGTGTGGTGTCGAGGCCTGTGGAAAGGTGGAGAGGGGGCCATTTCCCGCTCTCCGTTGTCGCTTTGGGTCGTATCACTCTACAATGAAGTCGCCATTCATGAAGGGATGGACGTCACACTGGAAGTAGTAGGTTCCGGGGTCGGATGGTGCTGTGAAGGTGTAGTTCGTCTCGTCGGGCCCGGTGATGATCTCGCCTACAAAGATAGATTCTGAACGGAGATTGCTATCATAGATCGCGAGGTTGTGAGGAACACCATCGTCCCTGTTCGTGAAGTGTACGGTCACGTTTGCCTCTGCCGGCACTGTGATCGTATCTGTATCGAATTCAATGTTCTCTGCGGTGAGGTTTATCTCTGTCACGTTCTCTCCGACGGTTACGTTAACCAGATCATACACGAGCGGGATAAGCGGCGTATGGTCGTTGTGGACCACCTGGACCGAGAAGTTGTGTTCGCCCGGTGTCACGTTCTCCCAGGTATAAGAGTCATTTATCGAGACGACGTAACCGCCGATCTCCGGGATGGCGGGAGCGCTCT
>JAAYND010000095.1 GCA_012521035.1 Methanomicrobiales archaeon | reverse complement strand
CTCAAGGTTCTAAAGTGTATTGTCACGAACTATAAACTGAAAGACCTCGGAAGTTATGCCATGCTATGATTACAGCCCGGCTGCTGCTCTGTCGGATACAATGTTTCCACCGGCATCAGAGAATGCAAGGCCTCCGTTTTTGTACCCGACAGAAGAGAACAGAATCCTTATCCTGTCATACCCCCTTCTCCTCTTTAACAGGGTTATTCCCAAAAAGGAGATCGAAAATGTCTGGAAACTCCAAACCTGACCTCGTCACCCCCCTGATAGATGCTTTATCGGCACCATCCCTGAAGGTACGATCCGTTGCCGTACAGGGGCTTGCCAGACTGGGCGATGCCAGAGCGCTCAAGCCCATCATGGAGTCGATCAGGGGCCTTGCGGGTGAGGATGACATCTCCCAGTATGTCAGCGATGTCATGAAAGCCCTCGCCTCTTTTGACGATACTGCAATTATCGAGCCGTTCATCTCCCTCCTTGATGACGAGTTCGATGACCTCTTCCAGGTCATCTGGGATCTGACCGAGGGAGGTGATCGAGCTGCCGTTGAGAATATGGCAGAACTCTATGAAGATGATGTTGAGCCCCTGGAAGAGATCCTGAATGGGCCATATTCGGTTGATGCCAAATGCCTGATGATCCACATCCTTTGGGAGATCGACACCTGGAGCGCCAATCTTGTCCTCACCGATATACTCCAGAATATCGATGAGGATGATGAATACCTCGCATCCGAAGCGGCCCATGCACTGGGGTGGAACCAGTTCCCTGAAGCCGTCGAACCGCTCTGCGCGATGCTGGTCGATAAGGATCGCTATACCGCCGACGCCCGGAGTTATGCAGCAGATGCCCTTGGCCAGATTGGTGACCCACGGGCTGTGGCGCCGCTCGTAGCGCTCCTGACCGACCCGGATGAGGATGACAATATACTTACCTCTTCTGCCCTTAAAGCGCTGAAGTGGCTTGTTCTCACTGATGAAGAGCCTGAATACGATGCAGATGAGGAGATGACTGACAGTACACCGCCTGATGGCGACGATGAGACCTTCGCGGTCCTTCTGGAGGCGCTTGAAGCTCCCGGATACCGTATGAAGGAACTTGCGGTGCGGGGGCTTGCTGCATTGGGGGATCCCCGGGCTGTCTCTCCGATCCTGGAAGCCATCAGCGATCCAGAGGAGAGCGAGGAGTATCGCGCACTCTGCCAGAGCGCAATCGGTGCAATTGGGAGGATCGGTGATGCGTCCGCGGTGGCACCGCTGTTCCGGACGCTTGATACGGTTGCGGATGAATGTGAAATCTTTGAAGATTATCGCCTCGGAGAAGGGAGGGCATTGGACGAGGCACTGCAGGAGGTGGCCGACATAGGGCCGGGGATCATCGAACCGCTCAGGGAGGTCGTCATTGGGTACTACTCCCTGGAAATCAAGGCGACGGCAATTCGGACATTAGGGCACATATCCGGTCCGCATCCGGTACCGGTCCTGCGCGAAGCCCTGAAAGATATCTCTTTTGGGGGAGATGTTGCGGCATGCGCTGCCGATGAACTGGGCATACGGAAAGTAGAGGAAGCCGTGGAAGACCTCTGCAAGATAATCCTTGATCCCAAACACTATGGAGAACATTCTCGGTTGTTTGCGATATACGCCCTCGGGGAGATTGGTGATCCGCGGGCTCTTGGACCGCTCCGGGAAGTGATTTCAGATCGCGATACGCTTGGTGGGACGTATGGTGCGCTTTTGGGTGAGGCATATGAGGCGTTTGAGTCAATCGTCGCGGCGATGGAGTCACGTTCGGAGAATGGGGGTTAGTTTTGTGAGAGGAGGCGATTGGCCTTCTTCGCCTCGGTGCCCGTTTTATCGTTGCGAGGCGGCGACCTCCAGCAGGCAGCATACTCCTCTCCGGCCGTGAATTCCTCGGCTTATTTGAAGACCGGAACATTACAGTTGCCTGGGGCCCGGGGGCTGCTCTATTCATTGGTGATGTGTCCGGTGACCGGCAGAGGAGGGAACTCTGCCGGAGGAACCGGATGAACGACCCTGCCCCGGAGGGTGCCTGGAAACCCGACCTGGCGTTATCCACAGAAATTCGGGTAATTCATCACCCCTTCAACAGCGTAACAAACCTCTCGATCTCCTCGTTCGAGACATAGGCGGCCTGGAATCGTCTTAATTCACGAATCTTTGGCTCCTTCAAGAAACAGTCCCCATTGCCATAGAGTTTTTCGGCTCCATTCTTATCAAGAATGACCCGGGAATCCGATTGTGTCGCCACTCGGAAAGATAGCCTTGCGGGTAGATTTGACTTTATAGTGCCATCAATTATCCCAACAGCGGGCTTTTGTGTTGCGATGACCAGGTGGATGCCTGCAGCGGCACCTTTTTGGGCGAGTCGGCGCACAACCTTCATTACTTCTTTCCCTTTTGACATCTCCGCAAGATCGGCAAACTCATCAATAACGATGACAATATACGGCTCTCGATCTAAGCCCTCCAGCTTATTGTACTCGCTGAGTTTCTTCACCTTTTCCTTCCTGAAGAGTTGATATCTCCTCTCCATCTCTGCGATGATTTCGTTCAAGACATCCAATGCAGTCTCAGCATTCTCGACAATGTCGCCGTACAAATATGGTAAACCCTCATAGGCACCAAATTCCAGGCCGCCTTTCGGATCGATCAGTTGTAACTTCAACTCGGCGTGTGTATTCTGGAATAACATGCTGATAATGAATGAATTAAGGAATACGGATTTCCCTGACCGCGGGTGGCCGGCAATCAGAAGATGAGGCATTGAGATCAAATTGGAATACCGGGCATTCCCTGTGATGTCAATACCTATGGGGAACTCCAGTTGTGAATCGCCCGGGAGATCCTTCAGAAGGTCTCTGATGCCTACCTTAACAAAAATTTTACGCGGGATATGGATACCGACCATCCCTCTTGCTGAAACGTTCTCTATATAGACATCCGTCGGTACTTCATCGTCATTCGGAAAATCAAACAGTTCTGGAGCACCATAAAGCCTATTGGCGATATCCTCAGATCTCTGTTCTATGCTATTAATTGTCACTCCTTTACCAGGCCGGATATTTGCCCGGATCACCCTCGGCCCCTTTATGTCAAAATTTTCATGATCGACGCTGCAATCAATCCTAAACTCCTCGAAGATCGTCCGCAGATGGGACTCAAGGCGTG
>JAAYND010000094.1 GCA_012521035.1 Methanomicrobiales archaeon | reverse complement strand
TCGCCGGTATCGCTGGCATCGCCGGTATCACGGGATGAATTCTCATCCGCTGTCGGTTCCGGAGTGGTGGTAGCGTTTGTGACCGGAACCTCTTCCGTTCCGCCATCATCGGGTGGCATGACCTCTTCTGCGGCCAGCTCCTCATCTGTCGCGTTTGTGGCCGGCGCTCCAGATATTCCAGCATCTCCGGAGGGTGCGAGCGTCTCCAGGGTAGGTGTCCCTGCTGTAGTGTTCTCGCCCGGCGCCAACCCCCAGGTCACCAGGTCGGGTTCACTCTCCGTTACGTTCTTTTCCTTCGGTGCGGCAGGTGCGGGTGTCTCTTCGGGTTCATCCGTCTCATCCGGCGTGAGGGAAACCACAGGCATCTTTGCGATGACCGGCTTTTCGTCTCCAACCACTTCATCTGGCGGCGCCGCCCCCGCCGTGACCGGGAGGGCGAGAAGGGCGATCGTGACGATGCAGAGCAGTACCATCGTGTGTGTGAGAACCGAACGTTTCAAACCCCTCCCCCCGGAAATTCGCGAACGTTTGCAGAGACCGGCACCTGACTCCGCTACAGGCGGTGCAGGCGTCCCTGTTTGCCTGGATCCACCGTTCATGGGAGCCCTATGAGGCATATATCGGTATAAATAATTTATGGGTGGGAAAGGATGCGAAGGTTCTCTCGTGGCAGGCGCCTCTAGGGTACGATCTCCAGGTTTCGGGCAATAACTAAAACGTTCCAGGACAAACGATTTAGCCCGGTGACAATACCTGTTGCACGACCGTTCCTCAAGTGGGCGGGCGGGAAGACACAACTGCTCGGTGATCTGACCAGGCGGGTTCCAGAGGATCTCAGGGAGGGGAACCTCCCGGTCTTTGTCGAGCCCTTCGTCGGCGGGGGTGCGGTCTATTTTCACTTCAACACCCTCTTTCGCTTCCGGGAGTGCCACCTCTTCGATGTCAACGAGGAGCTGGTCCTCACCTACAGCGTCGTAAAGCATGATGTCTCGGGGCTGATCGATTACCTCAGCGAGGTCTCTGACGAGTTCCTCGCAAAGGACGCAGCCGGCCGGAAAGAATACTACTACGCCATGCGGAGCCTCTTTAACTCGCAGAAGGAGGGCATCGACTATCACCGTTACAGCAGGGACTGGGTGGAGCGGGCGGGCCAGCTCATATTCCTCAACAGGACGTGTTTTAACGGTCTTTTCAGGGTAAACTCACGAGGCGGGTTTAATGTCCCGCTTGGAAGTTACAAAAATCCGACGATCCTCTTTGAGGATCTCCTGAGGGTTGACTCTGCCGTGCTCCAGAACACGACGATCCACCTCGGGGACTTTATGCTCTCCGAACCGCTGGTATCAGAGGATACATTCGTATACCTCGACCCGCCCTACCGCCCCCTGAATCGGACGTCATCGTTTACGCAGTATGCGAAGGGGGGATTTGACGATGATGACCAGCGGCGCCTGGCTGAGTATTATGCCCGGTGCGACGCTGCCGGCGCACGACTTATGCTGAGCAACTCGGACCCGAAGAACATCGACCCTGATGACGATTTCTTCGATACCCTCTACGCTCCCTACCGGGTCGACCGGGTTCCCGCCACGAGGATGATCAACTCTGATGGAGCCGGCCGGGGCGAGGTAAACGAGATCATCGTCACGAACTATTGAGCGCCGGGATGGGCCTGGCTGGCTTTGGTGTGAAGAAGAGCGCCCGGCGCGAATAGGAGGGTTGCGAAGCGTTAACGCTGCCTCCGGATCTGATTCTCTTAGAATAACCCGGATTGGCTCGCCCGATGAGCAAACCTCTCAACCTCCATGAGGTAGTATCTCTCCTCAATCTCGATGCTGATGCTGTTTCGGCCCCACCGTGCGGCTGCGAGGCTGGTCGTCCTCGTTCCGCCGAAGGGATCGAGGATGGTGTCGCCGGCAAACGAAAACATCCGCACGAGCCTCTCCGCCAGTTCGAGTGGATAGGGAGCGGGGTGCTCTCTGGTCGAGGCCCCTTTAATGTCCCAGATCTGGCGGAACCACTCTTTCTGATTATCCTCCGATATTATCGAGAGTAACCGGGCTTCAGGTGAAGGTTTTCGATAACCTCCGGCCTTTCTCTGGAAGAGGATGTACTCGATGTCATTCTTGACGATACCATTTGGTTCATAGGGCTTTCCCAGGAACGATCCCCGTGAACTCGACTCAAAACAGGCATTCGCGATCTTATACCAGATGATCGGTGCCAGGTTGTCAAACCCGATCTTACGGCAGTGTTCCTGGATGCTTGCATGGAGGGGCATCACGACGTGGCGTCCGGTCTCGCGCCGGGGCAGGCAGACATCACCGACGACGATTACCAGGCGGCCACCGGGGACAAGAATCCGGTGGATATGACTCCATACCTTATCAAGTTCATCAAGGAAGAGATCATAGTCCTCGATCTGCCCGAGCTGCTCGTCCTTCTCGGGATATTTCTTGAGAGTCCAGTAGGGAGGCGACGTCACAACGAGGTGGACACTCTCATCCGGGAGAAACGCAAGGTTACGGCTATCGGCGTTTATGAAGCGATGTTCTGTCGGTAAGCTACCGGATATAGCTTCGAGCTCTTTCATCAGCGAAGAGTTCTTCGCTATCCGGGGGATGGCTCGCTGCCCCCCGGCCTCTGCTATCTTCAGGATCTCAGCCGGAACATAGTCCTTTAGCGATTGATCTCTCCCTGCTTCATTGACAAAAAAGGATTTTTCGGCAGGGAAATGAGTAGTCTCTGTCATATGAAATGATTCTGAGATCATGCCACCATTTCTATGATTGATACCCATCGGGCTCAGGTTAAGGCCCGGCACCTAATCTTTCATACTCCCCTTTAAGGGAGTGCTATTTTTTTCGTACGCTGCTCCGCAGCGATTTCGGCAGGTATATATAGTTTCCCGAAAATGGCCATAT
>JAAYND010000093.1 GCA_012521035.1 Methanomicrobiales archaeon | reverse complement strand
TTCTGGCAGAACTCGCAGCGCATGTTGCAGTTCGTGAAGAATATCGTCCCCGATCCCTTCCGGCCTACGAGCGGGGGCTCTTCACCGAAGTGCGGGCTGTAACTCGAGACCACCGGGAGGAGGCCGGTCCGGCAGAACCCCGTCTCGTCGTCGATACGGTTTACGTGGCACTCCTGGGGGCAGATGACGCAGTCGCGGAGCACCTCGTACGCCCGCTCCACCCGCTCCTCCAGTTCGCCGCTCCGGGCGAGGCGTATATACCCGGGCAGCCGGGTTTGTTCTGCTTCGGTCATCGATCAATCATTCTCGGGCCCCGAGCAGAAGAAGATTTTGACCGGTATCTCCCTGCCCCGGCGACTCGCAAGGATCCATCTACCTGCCCCGGGCTCTTCCTCCGCGCGAAGGCCGGCGGGTGCTGGCGATGCAAAACCGCTATCGAGATGGGGCTCCATGCGTAGCCGGCGAGAGTTGTGGACCCTTCTCATGAAAGGTCGGTTACAAAAACAGGGGCGGGGCCTTTCCCCCTCCTGCCCCGGCAACGTTATCAGGATCGGATAGTCCTGCCGTGAGCGCCTTTTTTCCGGCATACGGCGTCGATCACGCCGTGCTGCACATTGTAGAAACTATGCAGAACATCGATCTCGCAGTCGAGATCGATGACCGTCTCCGCATCCCCTCCCGTGCAGAGGGTCACGGATTCGTTCTGGAACGTAACGTAGGGAGCGCCCCCGGCCCGGGCGTTCACCATGGCGGTGATGTAGATGCAGTCATCCCCCTCGATCATCTCAAACGCGCCTTCCTCGTCTCCGTCTCTACCCGGGGGGTCAAAGTCGGGTGCAGCATCAGGCGGTCCGCTGATGATGGTAAACCCGATGATCCTCGGATCCTGGAGCGGCATATCGCTTAAGATCTTCTCCATCAGCCGCGCAATGTTCCGGAACATCTCGTCGTATGGATTATTCGCCATGTGTACCACGTATCTGGTATTGATCGTTTGTTTGTTCGACAACCTCGGTATACATGAGGTTGTTCAGTCTCTGTTTCAGCTCATCCGTGGACAGACTGCACATCTCCTCGAGTTCAGCGAGCGTCAGGTCGAAGTGGGAAAGGGCGAGAAGAATCTCCAGATCCCCGTCGCCGGCGATGATGCCCTCTCCCGTGCGCATCATCTCGACAAACCCCGATTCAATGTTATGCTCCAGCTGTTCGAGATTATCCAGAAGTTCGTCGCGAACCCTGACCATCCTCTTGAACACTGCGAGGGATCTTGCGAACCTGGCCTTCTGGTCCTCTTCAACAGGAGGAAGCATGACCTCTTCCTGCTTCTGCAGGTTTACGATGATATTGATGTCATGCGAGAGGTAGTAATACTTTCGCCTGCGCTCGTCCTGGCAGGAGATGAGGATCTGCTCACGCTCCATCATCTGCAGGTGTTCTATCACTGCCTTTGGACTGAGCACGAGTCGTTCGGAGATCTCTGTCACAAAGCAGGGTTTCTGTCGCAGGAGTTCTATTATCCGTCGTCTGTTTCGGTTTCCCAGTATGTCAAGAAGGCGGGAAACCTCACTGCCCCCTAGCATATTTACTAAATGTTAGTGATCCAGGTATAAAAATATATCACTCGAAGAGGCGGTAATTCGGTGCCTCATCGGTGATCATGATGTTGTGCGGGTGGCTCTCGCCGTAGCCCGCGGGTGTGATCCGGAGGAATTTGCCGTTCTTCTGCAGATCCCCTATCGTCTTTGACCCGGTGTAGCCCATCGCAGACTTCAGGCCGCCGACGAGCTGGTAGATGACATCCGAGACCCGGCCGACGTAGGGGGTGACGCCCTCGACACCCTCCGGGACGAACTTGGTCTTCCCGATCTCCTTCTTCTGGAAGTAGCGGTCGCTCGATTCTCCGCTGCTCATGACACCGAGCGATCCCATCCCCCGGTACTGCTTGTAGCGCCGGCCTTTGATCGTCGTGACCCTCCCCGGCGCCTCGTCGGTTCCGGCGAAGAGGCTTCCTGCCATGACTGAGTCCGCACCGGCGGCGATCGCCTTTGCGATATCGCCGGAGAAGCGGATACCACCGTCTGCGATAACCGGCACGCCGGCCTCGTGCGCCACCTCGGCGACGTTTGCTATCGCAGAGACCTGCGGCACGCCCACGCCTGCGACGATCCTCGTCGTGCAGATCGAGCCCGGCCCGATCCCCACCTTCAACCCGTCGACAAAACCGGCCAGGGCAGATGCCGCCTGCTTCGTGGCGATGTTTCCTGCTACCACATCGATGCTGGTGCTCCCCTTGATCTCTTTGACGGCGTTTACGACGTTCATGTTATGGCCGTGAGCGCAGTCCACCACCAGGGCATCAGTCCCCGCCTCGACGAGCATCATGGCCCGCTCAAAGTCAAAAGGACCGACTGCGGCGGCGACCCGGAGCTTTCCGTTAGCATCACGGTTCGCGTGGGGGTACTGTCGCTTTTCGAGTATGTCCCGCATCGTTATGATCCCGACGAGATACCCCTCCGCATCGACGACAGGGAGACGCTCGACCTTGTTTGCATACATCGTCTCGAGCGCACTCTCTGCCGTGATCTCCTCAGGCGCCGTTATCAGCTTCTTTGTCATGTAGCCGGTGATCTTTGCATCGCCCTGCTTTGGCAGGATCGCCCGGATATCCCTGCGGCTGACGATACCGATCATCCTCCCATCCTCGAGGATGGGAATCCCGCCGACACCGTGCTGCCGCATGATCCGCTCCACATCGGTGACCGTAGCATCAGATCCGACCGCCACAACCTCGCGCTCGATCAGGTCCTCAGCCTGCTTCACAGACCGGACCTCAGCGACCTCCCGATCCTTTGGCATATTCCGGTGGATGACACCGATACCGCCTTCCCGCGCCATCGCTATCGCCATCACCGATTCGGTCACGGTATCCATGGCGGCACTCACGAGAGGGATATACAGGGGGATGTTCTGCGAGAACCGGGAGAGCACATTGGCCTCGTCGGGTTCAACCCACGATTCGGCGGGCTCAAGGAGCACATCGTCGAACGTGAATGTTGTCTCCATCTTCATCTTCTCGATAAACATACATCACACAAGCATCTTCAACGCTTTTTCCACAAGTTCAACCCTGATCGTAGCGTTCCGGTCGCCTCCGCAGACCATCCCGCGGACACCGATTATCTCAGGATCGATGCGTTTTAAGGCATTGAGATCCTCAAACTTCAATGAACCGGCAAGGGCTGTCTGTAGTCCGAGATCCCTGTTCTGCTCAACGAACTGGATCAGGGCCTCCTCTTCCATGAAAGCAAATGTACTTTTCCCATCTTTGATGCCGGTGTCGATCATGGCGACATCAGCCCCGGCATCTGCAACAAGCTCGCTAATGGCGAGCGGAGAGATTGTACCCAATCTCTGGAAATCAGAATAAGCCGCGATAACAACGTATTTCTCGGGGAACTCCTTCTTCACGGCCGTGGTCACTGCCTCAATAACCTCACAGGCGCGGTCAGTCCCATCGAACATCAGACCGACCTTGATGAAATCAGCACCTGCGTGCGCGGCGCCATAAGCCGAGAGAGCCGCAGTTCCTGGCTTATACTCATTGTCCCCGATTGCAGCGCTGACGGGTTTCGTACCAGCGATCTTTTTGATCTCCCGGATGACCCAGGGGAAATTCGCACCGAGTGAGCCCTCGGAAGGCTTTTTAACATCAATGATGTCAGCGGAAAGTGAGCTCTTTGCCTCCTCAATGCTGCTAGGACTGACGAGTAACTGCATAGAAATTAATGTTCTTTCACCCTAATAGTGATTACGTTGAAGACATGGAACTGATTCTTGCAGTCGATCTTGCAGGCGGCATGGTCGTACACGGAAAATCAGGTAACCGCGCTGGTTACCGACCGCTCACCTGGGGACTCTCCCCTTCCGCCGAGCCCGGGGCTTACCTATCAGCCCTGCAACCACGGTTTATATATATCGCTGACCTGGAGAGCATCCAGGGAAATACCCCGCAGGACGACCTGGTCAGACAATGTGCTGCCATGGTCGAGCGCTGTTACCTCGACCGGGGTTGCCGGTCCCCTGCAGAGAGCACGGCAGTCGAGGGGGTGACGCCGATTATCGGTACCGAGACAGCGGCCGCAACCATTGAGGATCTCCGGGAGTACCGAACCGGGTATCTCAGTGTCGATATACAGGGGGGCCGGGTTCTCCCCTGGGGGATCAGGCCGGTGGAGATGCTCCGCCGCGCATCGGATCTCGCGTTTGAAGGATGCATCATACTCAACATAGGCGCTGTTGGGACCGAGGAGGGACTCGCTCGTGAGAGCCTTGAGGAGATGCGGGCATGCTACGGCGGTCGTCTCCTCTACGGGGGCGGTGTTGCCGGTATCGACGATATCCACCTCCTCTCTGACGCCGGGTTTGATGGCGCGATCATAGCGACCGCCGTCCACCGGGGAGCGGTGCCGCTTGCCTGGATCAGAAAGGGATCGCCGTGCTGATCACCGTTGAGGGGATCGACGGGAGCGGGAAGTCCACGCTCCTCGCCCGCCTGGGGGAGCTCCTCGCCGACCTCGATCCTCTATTTACGCGCGAGCCCGGTGCCACATGGGTGGGCGAAGCGGTCCGGCGGGCGATCGCCGCGCGGATGGACCCGATCACCGAGGCGCTCCTCTTCTCCGCAGACCACGCCGCGCATATCGATACACTGATCCGGCCCGCGCTTGATGCCGGGAGGCTCGTCATATCAGATCGCTACTCGGACTCAAGGTTTGCCTACCAGCCGGTCGTCCTCGACGGTGTTCTCCCCGACCCGCTCCTCTGGCTCCGCCAGATCCACGCGGGGTGGTCGATCAGGCCAGACCGGACGTTTCTCCTGGTTCTGCCGGTCGAGGATGCGCTATCAAGGCTCGATCCGGCAACAAAAAGAGAGTATTTTGAGGATGACCGGATCCTCTCGGGGGTGCAGGAGAATTATCTGAACCTCGCGGCGGATGACCCTGCGCGGTTCGTCATCGTCGATGCCCTCCTCCCGGCAGAAGAGGTCGCCCAATTCGTCGCCGACGAGATCAGGACGGGTGTCCGATCGTCACGACGACATCCTCGAGCGTGAGGACGTCGACCTCCTCCCCCGCCACCTGGTAGGCGACCTTCGGTGCGAAGGCACCGGCCGGCACCGCAATCTCTTCGCCGTTGACCATGAGGGCCGCGGGCGGGTTCCTGAGGTCTTCGGGCGGGAGGGCCTGCACGGCATCCATGAACGGCCGGGCGAGTTTCCGGAGCGCCGGCCCTATGACCGCCATGTTGAAGTCAACCCCGCTCACGACCTCCTCAAGCCGGGGTGTGCCGGTGATCCACCGGAGATCGGCGGCGAGCGCCCGCCCGGCATCGCCGGCGTCATCGACCGGTTCCGGTGCATAGATCGTCACGTGGCCGAGCGGGGCGTTGAGTGCCATGCCCCGGTCGTGCTTGTAGCGCCTGAGGTCCGCGACAGTCTTTACCAGGAGGTCGCCGTGGCGCCGCGCTTCCTCATCATCGTACGCGAAGTCGGGCCAGGCCGCGGCGTGGACGCTTCCTCCGGTCAGGTTGTGGTAGCACTCCTCGGCGAAGTGCGGTATGATCGGCGCGAGGAGGCGGCAGAGGGTGTCCATAGTCGTCCGGAGAGCGCTGCACGCGCTCGCCCTGCTCTCATCATCCGTGTACAGCCGGCCTTTCACGATCTCGATGTAGTCGTCGGCGAGCGTGTTCCAGGCAAACTCCCTGATCGCCCGGAGCGCCCGGTCGAACTGGTAGTCGTCCATGGCGGCGGTGACCTCAGCGACGGTATCTGAGAGCCGGACGAGGAGCCACCGGTCGACGAGTTCAGTCACCGGTGCGCTGGCATCGGTATCGAGATGCCCCATGATGAACCTGAATATATTCCAGAGCTTCGTCTGGAAGCGGGATGCGGCGACGACGTCGTTCCAGTTGAACATGATATCCGAGCCCGTCGCAGCGCCCCCGGCTCCCCACTGCCGGAGCGCGTCGGCCCCGTACTTCGTGACGATCTCCTCGGGGGATATGATGTTATCCCGGCTCTTGCTCATCTTAAACCCGTCCTCACCGAGAACCATGCCATTTATGAGGATCTGGTCCCAGGGGTGGCTGCCGACCATGGCCTTCGACCGGAGGATCGTGTAGAACGCCCACGTCCGTATGATATCATGGCCCTGGGGCCGGAGCTGTGCCGGGAAGAGCGGGGGTTTGCCGGGTTTCCCGTCCCATCCGGTGACCTGGAGCACCGATATCGACGAGTCCATCCAGGTATCGAGCACGTCCTTCTCGCCGGTGAACGCCGATCCGCCGCACCGGGGGCAGGGGCTTTTTGGCTTATCGACGGTCGGGTCTATCGGGAGGTCTTCCTCTGAGGGGAGGATCATCTCACCGCAAGCGTCGCAGAACCAGACCGGGATCGGTGTTGCAAATATCCTCTGCCGGGATATGCACCAGTCCCACTCCATAGACTCGGCCCAGTTCTCAAGCCTTGCGAGCATATGCTCCGGCGACCAGGATATCTTCCGGGCCGCGTCCAGGATATCATCCTGGTGGATCCTCACGAACCACTGGCGTTCGGAGAGGATCTCGATCGGTGTCTTACACCGCCAGCAGGTTCCCACCCGCTGTTCGAGCGCTTCCTGCCGCGAGAGGATCCCCGCCTCCTCCATATCCCTGAGGATGGCCTTCCGGCAGGCCTCCGATGACATCCCCGTGTAGGGGGCGGCGGTCTCGGTCATGATACCCTGCCGGTCGATGGCCTTCCGGAGGTCCAGGTGATGCTGTTTCCACCAGTAGACATCCGTCTTGTCGCCGAAGGTACAGATCATCACCACGCCGCTGCCAAACTCCGGGTCGACCGCGAGGTCCTCGATGATCGGTACCTCGTGGCCGAATATGGGAACCCGGAGCCTCTTTCCTTTTGCATCGCGGTAACGCTCGTCGTCAGGGTGGACCGCCACCGCAACACAGGCCGCGAGGAGTTCGGGTCTCGTTGTGGCGATCTCGATGCCGTCGAAGTCAAAGTAGTTGAGCGTGGTCGTGCGGGGGGCGTAGTTGACCTCGGCAAACGCGATGGCGGTCTCACACCGGGTGCAGAAGTTTACAGGATGCTCGCTCTGGTAGATGTCGCCGGCTTTGAGCATCTGCAAAAACGACGCCTGGGTCAGTCGGTAGTACTCCGGGAGCATGGTGATGTACTCGTGGCTCCAGTCGACGGAGAACCCGAGTCTCCGCATGGTCGTCCGCATCTTCTCGATATTCCCGATCGTGAGATCACGGCACATCTCCCGGAATTTATCGCGGGTGACATCGTTTTTGGTGATCCCGTAGGTCTCCTCGACCTTTACCTCGGTGGGGAGACCGTGGCAGTCCCACCCCTGGGGGAACATTACGTTGTAGCCGCGCATGCGTTTGTAACGCGCGATGAAGTCAATATAGCACCAGTTCAGGGCATTTCCGATATGGAAGTTGCCGGTGGGGTACGGCGGCGGTGTGTCGATGATGAACCGGGGTTTCGTTGAATCCGGATCAAAGTAGTTATCCTCATCCCGCCAGGTATCCTGCCAGCGCCTCTCCACTTCCTCGATATCGTAGTTCTTTGGTATTTGGTGTGACGGCGACATTTTCAGCGTATTATCTCTCTCTTTCCAGTGAAATATATTGATCGACACGGGCTTTCCCTCGCGGGGATCCGCCCTTCTGGTTCCGGAACCTGCCCCGGTCTTCCGGTGGTCGGGGCAGCGGTGACCATAAAGGCTTTTTTCCCTGTAGTACCAAAGATGTAGGAATGATAAAGCCGCCGGGGCTGGTTCTGGCATCAGCGCTCACTCTCGCCTTCATAGGTCTTGCTCCCCTGCTCCAGCCGGCATGGCTGCTCTCCGGTCTCCTGATACTATTCTCGCTCGTCCTCTTCCTCATCCGCGATACCCGGTTTGTGTCGCTCTCGATCATCGCGCTGGCCGCTCTCTACGGATTTGGCTGGCTCTCGATGTTCGTCTTCACCTGCGCGCTCGGTATCGTCGTTATCGGGGAGCTCGCGTTCCGCATCACCGGAGGAGAGCCGGCATCATACCTCTATCACCTGGTCGCCGCTATAGCGGTCTCGCTTGCGGTCATGTTCTACCTCGGGTATAGTGCACCGCTCGTCGTCGTTATGGGCGTCGTCGCCGCGGTGCTACTCCGGGCGATCCTCCGTGGGCGGGATGATGCCCTGATGATCGAGGCGCTCGGTGTGGCGATGACGATGTTCCTCTTTGAAGAGATCAACTTCCAGGTCGACCTCTCCATCCTCGCCGCCGCGGCGATCATAGCGTTCGGGTTTGGCTACACCTCCTACCGGCTCCGGGTGGCCGATATCAGCGGCCTCTTCTCGGGGGCGATGATCGGGATCATCCTCATCGTCTTTGCGGATGTCCGGTGGTTCCTGATCATGCTCACCTTCTTCATCATCGGCGCCGGGGCTACCCGGTACCGCTACGGGGACAAGAGGACGCTCGGCGTCGCACAGGAGCACGGGGGTGTGCGCGGCTACTTCAACGTCTTTGCGAACGGCCTCGTGGCGACAGCGGCCGCCATCCTCTACGGCGTGACGGGTCAACCGGCCTTCGTGGCGCTCTTCATGGGGAGCGTCGCCTCCGCCGCCGCGGATACGGTCGCAAGCGAGATCGGGGTCACCGGAAAGACCCCCTACCTGATCACGACGCTCCGGCCGGTGCCCCGGGGGACGAACGGCGGGGTGACACTCCGGGGGGAGGTGGCGGCCATTATAGCGTCGGCCGCCGTCGCCGGCATCGCGTGGGGGATGGGCGTCGCGGACCCCTGGATGGCCGTCGCCACGGTCTTCGCGGGCTTCGTCGGCACAAATGTCGATAGCCTCGTGGGGGCGACACTGGAGAACAACGGAAAGATCGGGAACTCCGGCACGAACCTGGTGGCCACGCTCGTCGGCGGGGTCTCGGGGATGGCTCTGTATCTCGTGGGATGAGGGGGGCAGGAGAGGGCGACCTCGATTGTGCCTTTCGCCGGCATCATCCCATGCGCCGGACCGTGGGGATATCACCCGGGGAGGGGCTCGGGGAGGGAACCCCCTCCCCGGCAAAGAGAGCCATACTGGCCCCTCCACTGGGCTCCCGCGCAGGAGCGGGGGTTCTCGCGGAGAGAGCCCGGGAAGGGCGCAAGCCCGGGAAGGCACTCTATACACCGCTCTCCTCTCACCCCCACCCCACCCGCGCCTTCGGCGCTCCTCCCCCGCCCCGGGGCGGGGGCAGTAGTCGCGATATCTCCGGAATGGCCGGCCCGGGGAGGCGACCCCGAGTATGTTCTTTCGCCGGCATCATCCCATGCACCGGACCGTGGTGGCAATCGCCAGGGGGAGGGGGCCGGGGAGGGAACTCCCTCCCCGGCAAAGAGAACCATACGGGCCCCCCACTGGGCTCCCGCGCAGGAGCGGGGGTTCTCGTGGCAAGAGCCCGGGAGGGGCGCAAACCCGGGCTGCCGGCCCTGATTTTATCTCTCCCTGGTATCTCGTCATGCACTATTCTCCTATCTCCTCCACCCCGCCCGCGCCTTCGGCGCTCCTCCCCCGCCCCAAAGGAAAGGGGCAGTAGTCGCGATATCTCCGGAAAGGCCGGCCCGGGATGCCGGCCCCGAGTATGCTCTTTCGCCGGCATCATCCCGTACACCGGACCGTGGGGATATCACCGGGGGAGGGGCCGGGGAGGGTGCGGCCGGGGTGCCGATCCTGAATGTGCATTTCGCCGGCACCATCCTATACACCCGCCTCCACCGCCCCAACCCTGGCGCACTCTACCCACACAAAAAGAACAACCCGTCAAAAAAATAAGCGAGGGGCTCCCCCCGGGCCCCCTCACCGGTTCAGTACTTATACCACCGGCCCTTCTCGTCGTACACGCCCTGCGGTATGCGCGTGCTGCCCGCAGCAGAGTGGTTCTGGAAGAAACTCACCTTATAGGCGTACATGAACGCTGAGAAGAGTACAACCACCACCGCCGTGACGCCTGCGATAACCCATAGTCCATCCGTTCCGACGAGCGCGAGGATATCCTGTGGCATCAGGCCCTGAATATCAGCAGGATCCATACTGGTGAGCGCCTCAAGTTTATCTGCAAGCAGTATGGTCCAGGCGAAGGAGCCGGCGAACCAGAGGACTATGAAGACGAAGAAGTTTACCAGGTAGAAGAGGAGGGTCCGGCCGAGGTTATTCATGACAAACTCGATGCTCCGCCGTATCGACTCAAAGACGTTCGTCTCTTCGAATACCGCCACGGTGTCGTAGAAGAACGTAAAGAAGACTATCGATATGAGCACCCCGAAGGTGAGCGGCGCTACACTGGTGGCGGCACCGGCACCGAGGAGTGTGAGCGGGATTGCGAGCAGGAAGATCGTCAGGAGGGTCGCAAAGAATATGACGAGCCCCGGGAGGAGGATCTTGAAGTAGTAGGTCTTCCCCGACTCCACGAAGACGTCCACAGAGAACGTCCCGCTCCTGACCGCGCCGTATATTCCGCCGGCGAAGAACGGCACCACGAGAGAGAGCAGGAGCGCCAGGGGTTCTGAGTAGAACACCTCACCCAGTATAGCGATTGCTGCGCCTGCGAAGATGAAGCCGCCCGCGATGAGCCCGACTGACCAGGTGATGGGGTGGCGGAGGAGTCCGAGAGCCTCTTTGAGCGATCCGATCGCCATACTCACCGGTTCCTTGGCATGGCGACGATCTCGCGCACCTGGAGGTCAAAGAACGACGCGGTATGCGCCGGCCGGATGACACATACGGTATCTGCGCCGGTCGCGGTGCCACCCGCCGCGATCACCTCTTCGTCGACGCCGATCGCACCCTGATCTGCCGCGATGAGGGTACACTCCACCGCGACCTTCAGGCCTATCGCGACGACGCGCCGGAGTGCCTCGGCGATCGCCTCAGTCCGGGAGCTCCCGCCGAGTTTCGGCGAGCGGGTGATCGCACGCTCGAGCCCTGAGAGGGCGTGTGTCCCGGTGACGATCTTCGCCCCCGCCGCCCGGAGGGTCGCTGCCGCCTCTTCCTCAAACTCCCACTCACCTGGCTTTGAGAAGCCGACAACGTGGGTGACGACGATCAGCTCAAGGTCTGTTCCCTTCATTGCATCCAGGAAAGCGAGCGCCGTCCGGCCGCTTGTGCTCGCGACCACGATCGTCTTGATGCCGAGATCCCGGGCGCGCTCGACGGCGAACCGGGCGGCATCAGGGGTGTTCCCCGCGCCAGGGGCATCGAAGTAATAGGTATTTCTGGTTACAAAGGCCATGCGATCATATTGTTTTCACTCCTAATTGAATCCCGCGCCAGGAAAGAAGATGATAAATGGTGCATGGCCTAACACTACTCCAGAACCGCACGGTGCGCTGTTACCAGGAGTTGTTCCATGATCACACTGGCTATTGCAGGAAAACCTAACTCAGGAAAATCAACGTTTTTCAGGGCGGCGACCCTGGCCCAGGCAGAGATCGCCAATTATCCGTTTACGACGATCGATGCCAACCACGGTGTTGCGTACGTCAGGACCACCTGCCCCTGTCAGGAGAGGGGCGAGTCATGCGGGAACTGCCGGGACGGTGTCCGGTTCATCCCCGTCGGGTTGATCGATGTCGCAGGTCTCGTCCCCGAGGCCCATATGGGGAGGGGACTTGGAAACCAGTTCCTCGATAACCTCCGGCAGGCGGACGCGATCCTCCAGGTCGTCGATGCGAGCGGAGCGACGGACGTCGAGGGAAACCCGATCGATATCGGGTCGCACGACCCCGTACGGGATATCGAGTTCCTCCAGTATGAGATATCGATGTGGATGTACGGCATCCTCTCACGACACTGGGCAAAGCTCCTGCGGCAGGCCCAGGCGCGGGAGTTCTCCCTCGCAGCGGCTATAGCCGATGTCTTCGCAGGTCTCGGCGTGACGCTTGAGAACGTCCGTGATGCTGCTGACGCGGCTGGGGTTGACCTCCGCACCGCCGGGGAGGATGACCTGATCCAGTTCTGCCGGGAGCTCATGGTGCGCAGCAAACCGATGTTGATCGTCGGGAACAAGGCCGACCAGGCGCCGGAGAAGTGCCTTGACCGCCTCATGGAGCATGACGTCATATTTGCAAGCGCGGCGGGGGAGCTTGCGCTCCGGATGGCCGCTGAAGGGAAGTTCATCACCTACCTCCCCGGCGACCAGGGCTTTGTGATCAACCCCGGGGCCGGCCTCAATCCCGCGCAGCAGGCCGGCCTCCAGAAGGTCGCGGAGTTCATGCAGGTGTTCGGAGGGACCGGCGTCCAGGAAGCGCTTGATACAGCGATATTTGATCTCCTCGATATGATCGTCGTGTACCCGGTCGAGGATGAGAACAAGCTCACCGACAGCAAGGGCCGGATGCTCCCCGATGCGCTCCTTATGAGGCGCGGGTCGACACCACGCGATCTCGCCTACCAGGTCCACACCGATATCGGCGAAGGGTTCCTCTACGCCGTCGATGCGAAGATCGGTATGCGGATCAAAGATACCCTTGAGCTGAAGAACGGTGATATCATCAAGATCGTGAGCGTCCGAAAGTGAGCTGGAACCCCGAGGTGCGAGGAATAAACCGGCAGGGTTTTATATAGGGCTGCAAGATATCCGATCAGTATGAGCGGCGAGGTCTACCAGGCGCAGGTTCTCCGGAACTTCTTTGACACCATCACCGGAACGGACAGGAACCTGACCCGGATCTATATGTGCGTTATGAGCCTCGCCAAACTCCGTATGGAGTCCCCCGAGAGGATGACGTTCCTCGTGGACCAGCTCCGCAAATCCAAACAGAAGCGAGAGCTCTCGATCGATATCCTTGATTATATGTGTGATGCGGCGCGCGACCTTGAGCTCGCCCAGGTCCAGACTGCGTTCGGCGTGAAAGACGCCAACGCATTTGCTGATGATTTCGCCGGAATCAGCCTGGATTC
>JAAYND010000092.1 GCA_012521035.1 Methanomicrobiales archaeon | reverse complement strand
GATCGCCGGGTGGCTCTGGTCCAGCGCCCGACCATCAAGACCAGCGGCAAGGATCGCAGGATCCTGCGGTATCTCGCCGGCGACCCGCGAGGGATCCGGGAGCCCCTCACGCAACCGGTCGGCCGAGAAGAGGTTGATCTTGTTCAGGGCGTAGTAGAGCGGGAGATCGAGGTCTGCCACCATCTCGCTGACCTTTCTTGCGAGCTGGAGTGACTCAAACGAGGGGTCCACGATCATCAGGATCACGTCCGCCCCCTGATCCACACCCCGGCCAAAGTGTTCGATCCCGGCCTCCGTATCGGCGATGACGACATCATCCTCTCCGAGGTCGAGGTTATTGAGGAACTGGCGTGCGAGCATCCCCATCGGGCAGGCACACCCTTCCCCGGCCTCATGGATCTTTCCTATGGCGACGAGCCGGATCCCGTTCTCCTGTGCAACATAGTCGCCGGGAAGACCATCGATGGTCCATCTCTCCCCGACCAGATCCACGGACGATGGATCCGGCATCGCGGCCATGACCCTCTTCATCACCTCCCCCTTCCCCCCGAAGTAATTCATGAGGTCAGGAGGGGCGTCCGTCCCGAGGAGGCGGTGCAACCCGAGGTTCGATTCGTCGGTATCGACGACCAGTACCGCACGGTTCCTCCGTGCATACTCACGGGCAAGCAGCGCGGCAACACTGCTCTTCCCGCTGCCGCCCTTGCCACATATGGTGATTATCATTCTTTTTCACTCCATCATGTTCGTCTGAAACTCTTTCAATATCCGGAGAGCCCATGGCGCTCCCCGGCAGTTCTCTCATCCATCGCGATCACGTTTCCATACACCAATCCATCCACTGTGCGGATCGCAGGGTTTTCGCGGTATCATCATCGACGCCGTAGACATTCTTATAGAAGTCAAGGAGCCATTCGGCGAGATCGATATCGTCAAATCGCTCGGGATACGCGGCCTTTGCGATCACCATCACGTCGATCGGGTACTCAAGGCGGTTACTATAGTAGGGCGTCCAGGGAAGGGACATGACCCGGCGGTTCTTGATGGCCGAGAGTTCGCGGACGTTCCTGTAGTACGTGGCATCGTAGAGCTCTCCCGGCGGGTGGTAACCGTATGACGTGCTGAGGACGATGGCATCGGGGTTGAGGGCGAGGAGCTGTTCAGTCGATATGAGAGGGCTCCCGGCGCTCCGGTATGCGTTCTTCGCGTGGACAACCTTCTCGATGAAGTAGGACTCGATGGTATCGGTTCCCTTCACGCTACCGGTCCCGTGTTCTTCCGACACGCCGGAGCCGATAACGGGTGGTCTGGTGTGGGCGTTTATGCCGAATACCAGGACAGTCGGCTGTTCAGCGTCGGGGATATCCTTTGTCCGCTCAACGATCATCCGTGTCTGGGATTCAAGGTAGTTTGCGAGTTTATCTGTCTGCCCTTCCTTTCTGAAGACAGAGCCGATGATCCGGATCTCATCAGAGATCGTTGAGAGGTCAGGTTCATCGAAGCACGGTGGACCCTTGAGCACAATGATGGGAATCCCGAGTGACTCGATCGTCTGGATGGTGTTCTGCACCCCCACATCCTCCATCGAGTTGAGCCCTCCGGTACCGACGCGGAGAATGACCAGATCCGGTTCGAGGCTGGCAAGTGTCTCGTAGTTAATAGCCATACCCGTTCCTTTGACCTGTGGGAGTTCTTTGATCGGCGGATAGAGAACCTGCAGGATGTTGCGTCCATCGCTCCCGTTCACGAACCCCCCGTCATCGAGAGGATAGGAATATGTCCAGACGTTCTGGATGTTCGATCCCCCAACCCCCACGATCTTCTTCTCTTCTCCGAGGACGAACATCACCTCCTCTATGAGGCCGCTGGATACGGTGACGACCCGGTTGATCTCCGCCGGCACCTGGACCGCGACCCCACGGGAGTCGATGACCGTCCGGTAACCAGAGGCATCGGCGCCCGAACCCGATGCGCCTCCGCTCTGCCCGGCACCGACACACCCCGCGAAGAGGATCAGCAGGACCAGGATCGCGACCGCCTGCCCCCAACCCTTTCTCACCGGCATCCGTTCACCTCCCACCAGAGCCTCACCCGGGTCGTCGCTCCTGAGTGCAGGTAGTCATCTCCCTCCTTCCGGAGGAGTCTCGTGGCGAGATACTCCCGGAGGAGCTCCTCCTGTGCCGGAGATGTTATCCGGTACTGTTCCCGGAACTCATTCACGGCAGCATCGATGCCCGGGAACCTGCGGGTATGATTCATCCGCACCATCTCCACATTCGGGTATATCCCCATCGAGTAGAGGACGTTGTAGAGGACATTGACCTTCGGACCGAACTGGAACTCCTCCCCATGCAGCTTCGGCCAGAGATCGACCATCGCCTGCTCCCAGGCTGTCGTTCCGGCAAACCAGAAGAGGTAGACCCATCCTGACGATACCTCGCACATCGCCTCGATCGCGGCCCGGATATCCGGCATCCCGAGGGAGTACGAGGCCAGGACGATGTCGTAGGGGCTGTCGAGGTCTGCCGCCGGGTCGATCTCCTCCCAGCGCTTCTGCACGATCGAGAGGTTTGACACCCCCTCCTCGGCGGCATACTCCTCCATCACCTCCACCATACCCGCCGCAGGTTCGACGGCGGTCACGCGGGCCGCACGCCTGGCAATGGGGACGGCGAGCGTTCCGGGTCCGGAACCGATATCAAGCACGCTCGAGTCGGCTTTGAGCGGGAGGTTCTCGATCACGTGATGGAGCCGTTCAGGGTTCTCCCGGGACTGTGTGAGAAACGCATGTGCCTTCTCCCGTAAAGTCCATACCGAGGCACATCCTCCGCTTCCTCTACTCTCTGTATTTTTCTCGTAAAGGTCTCTCCAGACGCTGTTCCAGTCAATGTCTCTGTAATTCATTGTTCATTCTCCCTTTTCATGTCTCTACATCCACCTCACCACACGCCTCAGCAAACAGGGGGTCATGGAGGGGGTAGCTGCTCCCCTGTTTCCCGTTTCGTTCCGTCACACACCGGGGCATCACCATCTGGACGCCGTCGAGCATCCGGACTGAGCAGACGTTCTGGTAGATCTTCCCGAGCACCCCCTCGGATATCACATCCTCCGGGTAGCCTTCGGCCACGACGACACCATCTCCCACGACCACAACACGGTCACAGAACCATGCCACGTGGTTCGGGTCATGACTGCAGGCGAGGATCGTCTTCCCCTCTTCAGCAACATCTCTCATGATCTCCCATATCCGCATCTGATTCTGGAAATCAAGTGCACTCGTGGGTTCATCGAGGAAGAGGAGCGGGGTATCCTGTGCGATCGCGCGGGCCATGAGCACCATCTGCCTCTGACCTCCGGAGAGTTGATTGTAGGGCCGGTCCGCAAGGTCGCTGATCCCGAGGGTGGCGAGCGCATCCATCGCGATCTCCCGGTCACGTCTCCGGATACCAAAAAATCCGCCGAGATGTGGTGTCCTGCCCATCAGGACAACCTCCCGGACAAGGTACGGGAAGGGTGGTTTGTGCTCCTGCGGCACATACGCGACGAGGCGCGCGAGGTGTTCTATGTTACACTGTGAGATGTCTTCACCGCGCACCACCACACTGCCCTGCTCTGCATGGAGGAACCGCAGACAACACTTGAAGAGCGTCGTCTTTCCCGACCCGTTCGGGCCGAAGAGACCGCAGAGCTCTCCTCTCTCAACAGAGAAGGAGACCCCTGAGAGTACGGGGAAACTCCCGTACCGAAAATGCATATCGTTGACACGGAGCATAAGCCATTTCACCCAAATATCACCCTGCCCTTACTGCGGAGCAGGTAACAGAGATACGGCGCACCCAGGATGGAGGTCAGGATCCCGACCGGGATCTCGGCCGTTGTCAGTGTCCTTGCGAGTGTGTCGCAGACGATCAGGTAGCATCCGCCCATCATCAGGGATGCCGGGATTACAAAGCGGTTGTCGGGCCCAAGGAGCATCCGGGATGCGTGGGGCATCATAAGCCCCACCCACGCGATGATCCCGACGAGCGATACTGCAAACGCGGTTATGGCGGTAGCGAGCGCGATGACGACAAACTTGTACTTCTCGGGGTTGACACCGAGTGCCCGGGCTTCGTCATCGCCCATCGAGAGAACGTTGAGTTTCCACCCGAGCGCCCAGAGGACGATGAAACTGATAAGGACCACGGGGACAAGAAGGATGACGTCGCCCCATGTTGCGTAGTAAAATCCGCCCATCAGCCAGAAGGTGATCTCGCGCAGTGCTGTATCGTCGGAGAGATACTTGAGGAGTGAGACGAGCGCAGAGAAGATCGAACCGATGATGACGCCGGCAAGGATGAGGGTCACGATAGGGGTCTCACCCCTGCTCCGGGCGAGGAGATAGGCGAGGGTGACAGCGAGCGCACCAAACGCGAATGCGAAGACCTGGATCGAGAAGAATATCGCCGGAAAGACGATCCCGAGCGCCGCACCAAACGCGGCTCCCGATGAGACGCCGAGGATGTAGGGCTCGACGAGAGGGTTTCGAAAGACTCCCTGGAAGATAGCGCCCGCGATGGCGAGCGCACCGCCGACAGATGTGGCGAGGATGATCCTTGGCACACGGATATCCCATACGATGGTGTTGTGAAGTCTTGGCAGACTCTCAACATTGCCGAACGTGAGATGTGTGAAGATCGTGTGGTAGACTTCTGCGACAGTGATGTTGTATGTGCCGAGGACAACCGCGATCGAGGCCGTTATGAGGAGTACAGCGGCAAGAGAGAAGAGAATGATGATCTTTCTCTCTTCGCCGAATCCTCCGGAAGTCTCATAACCCAGTTTTTTCAGGAGGTGGTTGAAGCCAGTGGGTTCAGTCATGCGGTCTCCTTCCGCACGGACGGTGCGGGTATACTCATCTCTATAGCAACCATTATATAAATTGTAGCAATTAGTGCGATATCAAGCTATGATAATCTTTAGAGATATAAAATGCAATAGTTTTTGTAATACCTGTACGTATTATCCAGTATGATTCGTAGTACAAAGCCGATAGGGCTTACTCTGGTCATTGTCTGCCTCCTCACCCTGGCCTTCTCCTGCGGGTGTGCGGGGACGACGACCGATAGGGGATCCCCGGACGCCGGGGCCCGGACGGTGACAGACATGCGTGGCAGGACGGTTGAACTGCCGGCAACCATCGAGCGGATCGTCGCTATCGACGACGGATTTGTTGAAGGTCTCCTCTACCGGTGGGGCATGCAGGACCGGGTTGTCGGTCTCGGCGGCACATGGGTTCAGGACTACACCTACTCCTTCGAGAAAGTCGGCGGGGCGACTTATGAGTACAGGAATGGCACGAACCCCGTCAGTTACCTCATACCGGAGCTTGCCGATCTCCCGGTGCTTGTAGAGACCGGGACGGCGATAAACTACGAGACGCTTGCCTCCCTCGACCCTGACGTCGTCATCCTCCGCGAGGGGGCGTGGGCGTTCAGCGCCGGGTCTGATGAAGCTCTCAAAAAGACGGTCACGACGATAGACTCGCTCGGCATCCCCCTCGTCATCCTCGTCGGTCCGCCCTTCCAGGAGAGACCGACCATAGACCATATCGGTGAGGAGATCCGGATCGTCGGTGAGATCTTCTCACGTGAAGAGGATGCCGGTGCACTCGCATCCTATCTGGATGATCAGATCCGGGAGATACGGAAGCGCACTGCAGATATCCCTGAAAATGAGAAACCGCGCATGATGCAGCTCGGGCTCTCACCGCGCGCCCGTCAGGGTGGCGGCGCCGGGATGGCCTGGGGCGGCGACACGATCGAGTCTTACTTCATTGAAAATATCGCAAACGCAAAGAACGCCTACAAGGGGACCGGGGCGTTCGTCGTCGTATCGACCGAGCAGATCCTCGCGCTCGACCCGGACGTGATCGTCCTCCCGACCGCGCAGGGCTACCACCCGGCAAGTGAACTCTATACCGCTCCTTACTACCAGAACCTGCAGGAGCTCACGGCTGTTAAGAACCAGCGAGTCTACGCCCTCCCCTGGACACCATTCAACTGGGCGAAGCGCCTTGAGTATCCGATCGAGGCGATGGTGATCGCGAAGGCCGCCTATCCGGACCGGTTCGCGGATATTCAGGTACATGAGTGGGTGCTGGACTTCTATCAGTATGTCTACGGGGTCGATAAGGCGACAGCAAAGGAGCTCCGGTCCGCCCAGTGGCTGGATTGGATGGTCGAGGCAGGGTTCTGACTCCCGCCCCATCCAGAACCAGTATATACCGCCGATGACAATTAGACCATTATGGAACTCAAAGAACAACTCTCAGGCGTCTCCGGAATGCTCAGGCCGTTCAAAGCCTACCTCCGTGAGCTGAATCTTGGTGCTGGCGACCAGGTTGTCTACTACGGTTGTCCTGGCACCTGCACACCCTTCATCGAACTTCTAGGGTTTGCCGTCCGGGATCTCTCGATCGATCAGGTTTACGTTCCCTTCGTGGATGAATCGGCAGCGAAGATGATCCACCCGGTCGATAAGGTCGGTATGCAGGTCTCCGGTGTAGCGGTCCGCCCCGCCCCGAAGGTGATCGTCCTTATGGGCGGGCTTGCGATGCCGGGCGTCCCGGTCACGAAGGATGCGGTTCAGACGGTCGTCAGCGCTCACCCGGATGCGAAGATCGTCGGCGTCTGCTTCATGGAGATGTTTGAGAAAGGTGGTTGGCTGGATACGTTCTCGTTTGACCTGATCATCGATGCCGCGCTCGATCCGATCAGGATCTGGCGCTGATCGGGCGATCGCACCGCTGGAGGGTGAACCGGAATGCGGCGCCCTCCAGCGGGCGCCCCGGCACCCGGTCCTCGACCCTGATACTCCCGCCGTAGCGCTCGATGAGCATCCTTGTTATGTAGAGTCCGAGTCCTTTTCCGCTTCTGGTATCTCCTCCCCTCACAAAGCGGGTGAAAAGGAGCGGTTTTATCGTGTCGGGTATCCCTGGCCCGGTATCCTCGACCGAGACCTCGACCTCCCGTTCTCTCTCTTCGACGCTGACCCTGACCTCGACTTCCGGCCCCCCGAACTTGATGCTGTTACTGATGAGGTTTGTGATGACCTCCGGGAAGAGGTCGTCGGCCATGGCCCAGGTGCGCTTCTCCTCATAGATGATCTTCGCGTCGGGATGATGGGTGATCCGTGCCCTGATGACCGCATCCAGATCGACGGGTTTCGTCGCTGTCTCCTCTGAATGCAGATGGCGGATCGTCGAGACGTTCTGGATGATCTCGATGCTCTGACTGATCCCGTTCCTGAGTTTTAAGACCATCCGTCGTTCCTTCCCCTCCAGCATATCGGCGAGCAGGTCGGCATAACCGAGAGCGACGGTGTTGGCGTTGTTGATATCATGCGTCATGATATCGATGTAGAGGTTCGCCTCTTCGTGAGTCGCTCGCAGCTCTTCTTCGGCCCGGATCCGGTCGGTGACGTCGGAGCCTGAACCGATGACCCCGATCGGTCTTCCGTCATCACCGGTGAGCACCGCGTCCTTCCACGTGAGGATGAGTTCCTCACCATTCCGGGTGATGATCGGACTCTCCCGCGGTCCGGGGTATGCGGTACCGCTATCGATTGCAGCATCGAAGATCTCTCGCCGCGCCTCCCGGGACGCTTCGGGGACGAGTGTTGCAAACCAGTCTTTCCCGATCAGCTCTTCCTCGCGGTAGCCAAGCAGTTCGCAGCCGTAGTGGTTGATGAGCCTTATGGTATGGTCGGTATTGATGACGACGAAGAGGCTGCCCGCCACGTCGAGGTAGTGCCGGATGAGATCTCTCTCCCTCTCCACCTCCTGCTCCCGTGCTTTGATCTGCCCGGAGAGGTAGGCGACGACGAGGGCGATGATAACGAACATCAGGGCGCGCCCATAGTCATTCAACGTCAGTATATCGGGCCTGTAGAAGAGGCTGCTGGCAACGACGAGTCCTCCAAGGAAGAGGGCGACCAGTACGCTTCTCTTCTCCCACCAGAGTGCGGTCAGGATTATCGGCACGTAGAAGAAGTGTGAGAAGACTGTTCCGAGCATCAGGACGGCATGGAAGTAGTAGGTCAGGAAGACTGATATGGCTAAGAGTGCGACGAGGATGGCAACTCGTTGATCTTCGGTAAGGACTCTCATGGCATTCCCCCGGACTTCAGAAATATATAGGATCAAAAATATAAAAATATATGTATGTAAGGTATGATGATTTTCGTGTATATTTATCAGAATTCTGGAAAATTGACCGCGCCTTTCAAAAGGCAGAAGGGTCAGGATCGACCGATACTCGATACAGATACTTCATGGACCGAGGCGGGCGTATTTCTTCAGGTTACGTTTGATTTTCTGCGAAACAGCCTATATTTATTAGATCGCGAGGCGAAATGTATTCTACATGATTCTGCTCCTGGTGTGGGCTCACAGACCTGTGCCACATGAGGATCAATGTAAGGTGTCGTGACCCCGGCGCATGACCTGAGGCAGAGAGGCGCCGGGAGCAGCCCAAAATCGCGTGAACGCATCCGCTGGTGAACCTGTGTCAAGAGATCTTATCGAAGCACTGAAAGCGATGGGTTATGTGGATACCGGGATCCCTGCCCTTGCAGAGCTGTTCCCTCCCGTGATCATCAATTACCTGCGGGACTTCCGGGCGCAGGAGATCCGCGATATCATCGAGACGCTCCTCTACATCTACATCGCTGGAAACTCATCGTCATCCCGGGGGAGGGGAGGCGGCGTGGCCGAGCAGAGCTGTTATGCGTATACATCGGGGCCGCTCTTTGCGCTCAGGGAGGTTGGCCTCATAGACTCTGTCTCACGACACGGTGCGACGATCGTCAGGGTGACCCCGGCGGGGGAGGCGGTCGCCCGACCGTTGATGGAAGCCCGGCTCCGGGCACTCGATATCCGGAGTCTGGCCCGCGAGATCCACGAGGTGGTTCCGGTCCTCCTCGCGGGGACCGTGAGGGGGTCATACGTCAACAAAACCCTTCCATCCACGCTCCCCCGGACCGAAGAGACATTCATCGGCTTTTTGCTCAGCAACAACCCGGCACTCTTCGAGGAGTGTGAGCGGTTCGCCGCCCGGCTGAAGAGCGCCGGATGTGCCGTCCTCGCCTACGGCCCTGACGGATCCGGCGGTGTCGTCTACACCTTCCCGCCGGAGTTTGCGTATATCCTCAAGGGCATGCTTGAGGCGATCGATCCTGCGATCCGGGAACACTACGACATGCTTCTTGAGTCGTTCCACTCGACGTTCACCGTTCTGCGCTACCTCGCCTGTAGTGAAGACTACGACCGCATTCGAACATCGCCAGCCCACCGCCGCGAACTCTCAAGGATGCTCGGTCTGCTCGCAGACTCGATCTACGTCCTCGAAGAGGTACCCGGGGACGGAGGCATCGACCTCCCACGGTTCATCGTCAAAGACCGCGACCTCTATGACATGCGCCTCCGCGAGATCGGACGGACACTGATAACCGATGTTGCGGAAAAGATCATCATCACGCGCCCGGTCCCGAAACCAGCCATCCCTGCGGTAGTGGAGATCCCTCCACCGTCCGCAGAGCCCATGCTTCTGAATGAGGAAGAGTGGGATGATGAGGCCTCTTTAGATGAGGAGGGGATGGTGACTGAAGAGGAAGTGATCGAGGATCTGCCCATCCCCACCCTTACGGCAGATCTCCCCCGCCCCGGCGGGCTCGATATCTTCCTCGGCCACGCTCCGGATGGTCGGCGGGTGAACTGGTCGCCGGGCAGACTCAACAACGGTCACATGATCATCCTCGGGGGTTCGGGTGCCGGCAAGACCGAGACGGTCAGGTGTATCGCCCTTGAGCTTGCAGCGCAGGCG
>JAAYND010000313.1 GCA_012521035.1 Methanomicrobiales archaeon | reverse complement strand
TCGCGGCGTTCAGGCAGGCGGGGGTGATCCCGGTCAAAACCCTGCGGGACGCCTTCAACCTGGCTGAACTCCTGGCAAGCGAGGGATACCCGCAGGGGAACCGCGCGATAGCCGTCACCAGCGCGGGAGGGTTTGCCGTCCTCGCCTCCGATTATGCCGAGACGCATGGGATCGATATGGTCGATCTCCCCGAAGATGTGTTTCGTGAACTCAACACGTTCCTGCCGTCGTGCTGGAACCACGCAAACCCCATGGATATCATCGGGGACGCCGACGCCGCCCGGTTTGCCGCTCTCTTTGATGTACTGATCCAGCATCAGGACTTCTGGGATATTGCGTTTGTGATCGCTGTGCCGACCACGCTCGCCGATCCGGCGCACATCGCAAACGAGATTGTCCGGCTCTCCCGGAACACGGATAAGATGGTGGTGGGGTGCATGCTTGGTGGCGACAGCATCAGGAGCGGCCTGCGCATCCTCCGGAGTTGCCGGATCCCGAACTTCTCAGAGCTTGAGGACGCGTTCAAGGCGGTGGGGAACATCCTCAGTGTCAGGACCGCCCGGCCGGGTGAGCGCCCCGGCCCTCCCGCGCTTGACCGGTGTCCGGGTGGCGGGCGGTAACGGCACTCTTCCCGGGATCCCGGTAATTTTTTATACCCTCTCCCCACATTCCGGCAGACCGGAACGAAAAAATCCACTTCCCGGGAGATGAGGAGATGCTGTTTGAGAAGATAAAGTCTGACATCCTTGCCCATAATTCATACATCATCGGGGCGGGCGGAGAGGCGGCAGTCATCGATCCGAGGCGTGACTGCCAGGTCTACACGAATATCGCCGAAGCCTGGAACATGAAGATCACGAAGATCTTTGAGACGCATAAAAACGAGGATTATGTCAGCGGTTCCCGAGAACTTGCCCGCCCGACCGGGGCAGAGATCCTCCATGGAAAACGGGAGGAGTTCGGGTTTGGCACCGGTGTCAGCGAAGGAGAGACGTTTGGGATCGGTTCGGTCGAACTTGAGGTGCTGGAGACACCGGGCCACACGCAAGAGAGCATATCCCTCCTGTTGCGTGACCGGTCGGTCTCCGACGCTCTGCTGATGATCTTTACCGGGGATGCGCTCTTTGCCGGAGAGGTCGGGAGGACTGACCTTGCCGGTGAAGACCGGCGGTGGAAGATGTCGGAGATGCTGTATGCGAGCCTGCACGAGAAGATCCTCACCCTCGATGACGGCGTCATCGTCTGCCCCGCCCACGGGGCCGGGTCGGTCTGTGGCGGGAAGATCAGTGAGCGGGAGTACACGACCATCGGTTTTGAAGCAGCGACAAACCGATTGCTCTCTCTGGAGAAGAAGGAGTTTGTCGAGTATAAAGTGAACGAACGGCTCTATGAGCCGCCGTACTTCGCAAAGATGCGGGAACTCAACAAGTCCGGCCCGCCCCTGATCTACAACCTGCCGCATCTGCGGGCTGTATCAGCACGCGATATCCGCCCTCCCGTAGACCGGGGGGCGCAGATCGTCGATATCAGGTCACCGACAAGTTTTGCCGGCG
>JAAYND010000091.1 GCA_012521035.1 Methanomicrobiales archaeon | reverse complement strand
GAGATCAGGGATCGCGAGGGACTTGACGACGATCGCTACCTCGAACTGATCACCGCATTCGTACAGTCCATCCCGTACTGGACCGACGACTCGATAATCGAACCAAAGTTCCCCATCGCAACCTTCGGCGACGGTGACGGGGACTGTGACGATAAAAGTCTCCTCCTCGCCGCGCTCCTCGCCCGGGAGGACTACAGGGTTGCGCTCTTTTACTTCGGAGACGAGACCCACATGGCCGTGGGGGTGGGGAGCGCTGGATGCCACTACAAGAACACCACGTACGCCTACATCGAGGCCACGAACACAAGTTACATCGGTATCCCGCCCCCGGTGCTCTCGCACGGGACGGTCCTCGCCTCCGATCCCCTGGTGATCCCCATCGGGGATGGCCACCGGTGCTACACCGCGTGCGACCAGATCCGCACAATAGAACACGCTCTCTCTATATCCCGCGCCCGGGCTGAGGCGCTCATGCCGGAACTTGAGGTGCGCGCAGGGGAGCTTGAGATCAAAAAAGAGTACATCGATTCACTCGGAACACGGATGGCCACCCTCTCCCGATCAGGAGAGATACGGGAGTACAACCGTCTCGTACCCGAATACAACCGGGAAGCCAGAGAGTATAACGATATACTACGGTCCTACAACACCCTGCTCGAGGAGTCGCGGACCGCCGTCGACCTCTACAACCACCTCATCACCCACGCCCATGATCGGCCTGGATCGTACCTCCGCGCCCGGGCGTACCCGGGATCGTGACGGACAGACGACCTGCCCGCATGCCGGCGCGGGATCGATCAGCTGAAGCGATCCCCTACCTCACCGGAAGATGCGGTTCTCTGGCTTTCTGGTGCTGATATACGCCACTTTTCTCATCTGGTTCCGCCGAACGATTGTCGGGTAGCAGGCGGCCCGCTCAACCAGACTGGCAAACGTGCAGAATGCAGTTCCTTCCATATATCTAACATGGCGTGGCCGCTATTTAACCCGGTCGAGTGCGGGGTGAAAGTGAACGATCTAGAGTCATTCTCGTAGCTGTTTTGAAATATGTCCTGGATCTGGGCTTTGAATCTGGGAATGTAGCCGCCCACCTTTTTATGGAAAATTGGGGGCATAATACCTTACGATTACGTTCTGCCCATAGCCGGTCATACCAGCTTGGGAAGGCCAACGTTCCAAAATGTATTGCTACATACTATAAATCTTCAGGCTATTTTTGACGGTATAATGTCTATCAGCCCTCAGTTCATCCTCAGTCTGGTAGAGGTGTCGATCTGATCCCCTCTATACCTCTCTCCCTGCCGGGAGAGGGGGTGTTATGGTACAAGCGTTAATGTATCCTCCGGCATATACATAACGGAGTGCCGTATGCTGGATATCAGTGATTTACACGTGAGCGTGGATGGCACCGAGGTGCTCCACGATATCAACCTCCATATCGGGCAGGGGGAGACTCATGTCCTGATGGGTCCGAACGGATCGGGAAAGAGTACGCTACTCAAGGCCATCATGGGGTTTGGCGGCTACACGATCACATCCGGGTCTATTGTCTTTAAGGGGCAGGATATCACCCACATGCCGATCCATGAGCGGGCCCATCTCGGGATAGGCATGATGTTTCAGCACCCGCCTGCAATATCCGGACTGAAACTCGGAAAACTGCTCACTGCCACATCCCACATGGATGAGAGTGCGATAGAAGCGCTTGCGCAGTCGGTCAACATGGAACAGTTCCTTACCCGGGACATCAACGTAGGATTCTCCGGCGGTGAGATGAAGCGGAGTGAGGTTCTGCAGTTGAAGGTCCAGCAGCCCGATTACCTCATGCTGGATGAACCTGAGAGCGGCGTCGACCTTGAGAACATGAACCTGATGGGAAAGGAGATCGCGGCCCTGCTTGAGAAAGATATCCATATCGTCAACCGGCGCCGGAGCGGTCTTATAATCACCCACACCGGCTACATACTCGATTACCTTGAGGCTGACCAGGGCCATGTCATGATAAGCGGCCGGATCCGGTGTCATGGAAACGCCCGCGAGATCCTGCGCGTGGTCAAGGAAAAAGGATACGGAGAGTGCCTGCGTTGCAAACCGAGATAACTGATATGGAACATCTCTCTTTAGAGGATCAGGAGCGCCTCGCCCAGACCGGTCTTGAAGTTGGGATGCAGAACCGTTGCGGAAGTTTCTTCCAGATCGATCAGGATGTGGTGCAGACCACCTGCGGGGCCGAAGGTATCGAGATGCTCCCCATCAAGGTCGCACTTGAGAAGTACGACTGGATGCGCGACTACTACTGGAACGCGGTCCCGGCGGATGCGGACAAGTACACAAAGTATGTAGCAAAGCAGGAGACCCCGCAGGGCCTCGTCGTCATCGCTCACCCCGGCGTGAAGGTAGCGATGCCGCTTCAGGCCTGCCTCTTCCTCCGCGAAGAGCCGGTGCAGCACGTCCACAACATATTCATCGCGCGAGAGGGATCCGAGATCCATATCATATCAGGATGTGCCAGTTCCTGGCAGAAGGAGCGTGGTGCACATATCGCGGTTACCGAGATCTACGTCGGTAAAGGCGCCAGGGTCACATCCACGATGATCCATAACTGGGGCGCGGGGATCAGCGTCTTCCCGAGGAGCGCCACGATCGTCGAGGAGGATGGAACATTCCTCTCAAACTACATCTGTATGCAGCCGGTCAACCGGGTCACCATGTATCCGACGGCGCGCCTCGTCGGGAAGAACGCAGTAGCCCGGTTCTCAAGCATCGTCGTCGCAACGCCGGGGTCATTCCTCGATCTCGGTTCCCGTACCATCCTCGCCGCTGAACAGACGAGCACCGAACTTATCTCCCGGGCGATCACCACCGGCGGTACCGTTATATCCCGGGGACACATCCTCGGTGAGAAGGAGAACACCCGGGGGCATATCGAGTGCAAGGGCCTGATCTTAAAAGACGGCACGATCCATGCCATTCCTGAGATCGAGGGGACACTGACCGGCACCGAGCTCTCCCATGAGGCTGCGGTCGGAAAGATCGCCCGCCACGAGATCGAGTATCTCATGGCGCGGGGCCTCTCAGAGGACGACGCCACAGCAACCATCATACGCGGTTTCCTGGACGTCAAGATCAGCGGTCTGCCTGAGGTCCTGCAGAGGCAGATCGACGACGCGATCGATAAAGCAGAGTCCGGGTTCTGATGCCAGACGATATGACAGAGACCGACCGCTTCGCAAAAGAGCGCGAGAGGATGGTGGAGTTCCAGATCCGAACCCGGGGGATCAGGGACGCGCGGGTGCTTGCCGCGATGCGGAAGGTTCCGCGCCACCTCTTTGTGCCGAAAGGCTTTGAGCATGCCGCCTACGAGGACCGGCCACTCCCCATCGGTGAGGAGCAGACCATATCACAGCCCTACATCGTCGCTGTCATGACCGAGAACCTTGAACTCCGTCCTGAGAGCCGGGTGCTTGAGATCGGGGCCGGCAGCGGCTACCAGGCGGCCATCCTCGCTGAACTTGCAGGCTCAGTCATATCCATTGAGCGTATCGAAAACCTCGCTGACCGGGCACGGAAGAACCTCGCCCGGGCGGGGATCACCACCGTCCGGATAGTCGTCTGCGACGGCACGGAGGGCTACCCGCCGGGGGCACCGTATGATGCTATCATTGTCACAGCAGCATCGCCCGCGGTCCCGCAACCGCTGATCGACCAGCTCGCGGAAGGCGGGCGCCTGGTCGCTCCTATCGGCCCGAGGGACTGTCAAGATCTTGTCAAACTCGTCAAACGCGATGGCCGGGTGGAGACCACCTCGCTCGGTGGTGTCTGTTTTGTGCCGCTGATCGGGGAGTTCGGGTGGAAGGGGGACGATCTATGAGGATCTATGATCTCACCCGCGATCTCTCCGACGATGTCATCGTCTACCCTGGCGACATCCGGCCCCGGTTCCACGAGATCGATACCGGGCAGTACCGCGTGACTGAGATGACCCTCGGGAGCCATACCGGGACGCACATAGATGCCCCGTCGCACTACATCGAGGGCGGGCAGACGGTCGACCGGATACCGCTCGACCGACTCACCGGGCCGGCACAGGTGCTCGACTGTAGCGATAGTGAAGGACTTATCACCCCTGACCGGATCGCCGGCCGACTGACAGGCACCCGGACGCTTCTCCTGAAGACCTGGTTCTCGGAGATGCAGGAGTTCGATCCCTGCTACCCGGCGCTCTCAATCGATGCGGCCAGTCTCATCGCTGATGCCGGGATCGCCTGTGTCGGCATAGATACCCCCTCGATAGAGACCTATCTGGGTGACGGTTCGGTCCATCGTCGCCTGCTCGGGCGGGGGGTGGTCATACTCGAACTGCTCGACCTCTCCAGCGTGCCGGAGGGGGAGTACTTCATGGTGGCGCTACCATTACGGCTCAGGGGTCTTGACGGATCGCCCGTGCGGGTGATTCTTTTCAGAAAGGAGGAGAAAAAATGAGTTATATACATGATGCAATAGCGAAACTTGAGAAGATCCTGGAAGACAGCGGGTGTGAAGATGGCGTCGTGACCCTGAAGGTGAACTACGACGCAGACGTCTGCCAGTACCCGAAAGGGGTCTGCATGGAGGGGGAGTTCGGCGGGCGGAGCGGACAGTTCATCACGAATGAACCGGTCAGGGCAAATACCCGTATCTCGTTTATGTACGGTGCACCACTCAGCGACCAGAAGCAGCGCGGGGCAGCGTGTGCGATCATCAACGCAGTCTCGAGTTTTCTCTGCCTGACACGGAAACTCCGCCCGTGCACACCTGACCGCCGTGCATCCTGCCTTGCGGAGCTCTCCCGCGAGGTTGCAGGAAAACGTACCTACCTCATCGGTCCTATGCCGGCACTTGAGCGTGCTCTTGGAAACCAGATGGTCGACTCCCCGGAGGCTGCCGACCTGATCCTGGTCACCGGGGACGGCATGACATCAGATGAGGGGGTTGCCTGTATCGACGAGTACCTCGGGAAGAAGCAGATGATCTTTCTCGGGCCGCCTACCGCCGGGATCTGCGGTCTTATGAACCTCGAGCACTGGTGTCCCTACGGGAGATGAATACCTTTTTTTAGAGAAGAGTGGCTATATTGGAGTATGCTATTTGGCTCTTCCGGGATCAGACAGGAGTTCGGCCCGGGCCTCGTTCTTCTGGCGCTCCAGGTTGGAGCAGCAACTGCATCCAGCGCACCATGCGGCGTTGTGGGCAGGGACACCCGCACAACGAGTGAACTGCTGGAACACGCTGTCATCGCCGGCATGGTCTCTGCCGGTGCAGCCGTCCGGAGATGCGGTATCGCGCCCACACCGACGGTCGCGTATGCGACGCGGGACGCCGACGCAGGGTGCATGATCACCGCCTCCCATAACCCTGAGTCCTATAACGGTCTGAAACTCCTCAACCCCGATGGATCGGCGTTTGCCTGCAACCAGCAGGTCGCGGTCGAGGATGCGCTCGCAGAGTCTCATTGGGTGAGCTGGGATGAGCAGGGGCGCATATCCCCGATCGATGCGGTGGGCGCCCACCGGGAAGCGATCCTGGATGCGGTCAGCCTCTCCCGGCCGGTCACGGCGGTGCTCGACTGCGGGAACGGTGCAGGAAGCGTCATCACCCCCGATCTCCTCGTTGAGGCCGGGGCGAGCGTCATCGAGCTGAACTGCAATACATCAGGCCGATTCGCCCGCCCATCCGAACCGCTTGAGGCAAACCTCCCCTATATAGGTGATCTTGTACGTAAACGGGAGGCCGCGTGCGCCGTGATCCACGATGGGGATGCCGACCGTATGATGGCGTTTGATGACCGGGGGCGCTACATCGATGGTGACCATCTCCTCATGCTCTTTGCAAAATACCTGGATTGCAAGCGTGTGGTCACCACCGTCGATGCCACCATGGCGATCGAGGAGGTCGCAGAGGTCCATCGCACGCCGGTCGGCGACAGTTTCGTCTCCGAAGAACTCCTCACCTGGGGAGACTTCGGCGGGGAGGCATCTGGGAGCTGGATATTCCCCTCGCATTCCTACTGCCCTGACGGGGTTTACGCCGCGGCCCTGCTCTGCGAGATCGCCTCAGAATGGTCGATCGCCGAAGAACTGGACCGGATGCCCCGGTACACCCTCCTCCGGGAGTCCTACCGTGTCACGTCATCCCGCGAGATCATGGCAGCGATGGGGGCGGATGATCCGACGCACGGCATCCGGTTTGATGATGACGACGGCTGGTACCTGATCCGGGCGAGCGGCACCGAACCCAAGATCCGGATCACGGCGGAAGGGAGGACGCCGGCAAAAGCAAAGGAGATGCTTGATGCAGGGAGTACCGTCTTTGAGAGAGCACGACGTGCAGCAAACAGAGGAGTAGAGTAACATGCAGTGTGTAGTACTTGCAGCAGGAGAGGGGAAGCGGATGCGGCCCCTGACCGCCCGGCGCCCAAAGGTGATGCTTCCCATCGCCAACCGACCGATGATGGAACACCTCATCATCGCAGCCCGTGATGCGGGGATCACAGATTTTGTCTTTGTCGTCGGCTACTTTGAACGTGCAATCCGGAACCACTTCAAGAATGGGAGCGCCTTTGGCGTGAATATCACGTACGTGACCCAGCGTCATCAGCTCGGGACCGGAGATGCTCTTCGGGCGACGAAGGGACTCGTGGATGACCGGTTCCTCCTCCTCAACGGGGACATGGTTCTCAGGCGCGATGATATCGAGCACCTCTGCCGGATGGATGCCCCCTGTATGGGGATTCACGAGACCGACCACCCGCAGGACTACGGTGTTGTGACCGTGGAGGGCGACCGCATCATGGGTCTTGAAGAGAAGTCCGAGAACCCGAAGAGCACGCTCATCAACGCGGGAGCGTATCTCTTCGACCCCGGAATATTCGACCTCCTCGCGGGGATCCCGATATCCGGCCGGGGCGAGTACGAACTGACCGATGCACTTGCATCCTACATCGAGGAAGGGACGCTCGCTTCGTATACGCTTGACTACTGGCTCGACGTCGGGCAACCGTGGGATCTCCTCGACGCAAACGAGGCACTCATCTCCGCAAAAGTTCACGAGCAGCATGGGATCATCGAGGGCGGGTGCACCATCCCGGATACCGTGAGTATCGGTAAAGGTACCGTGATCAGGGCCGGAACGTATATCGAGGGCCACTGCGTCATCGGCGAGAACTGCATCATCGGCCCCCACGCCTACATCCGCGGCACCACTGCCATCGGCGATGACTGCCATATCGGGCACGCGACCGAGATTAAAAACTCCATCATCATGCCATCGACAAATATCCCTCACTTCAACTACGTCGGCGATAGCATCATCGGGAGCGGATGCAACTTCGGGGCCGGAACCAAGGTCGCAAACCTCCGGCATGATAACGCACCGGTGAAGGTCTGCGGGAAGAGCACCGGCAGGAGGAAGTTCGGGGCGATCATCGGCGATAACGTCCTCTTCGGTATCAACTGTTCGGTCAACGTCGGAAGCCTCATAGGGAGCAACACACGGGTGGCCCCTCACTCTCTCGTGGAGGGGTGCATCGAGGAAGGATCGATCATCAGGTGATATGATGCAGGCAGTCATACTGGCAGCAGGGGAGGGAAGCCGACTTCGGCCGCTCACCCGGAGCAAGCCAAAAGCCCTGATCCCGGTTGCGAACCGGCCGATCATCGAGTACGTCATCGATGCCCTTCTTGAGAACGCTATCCGCGATATCGTGGTGGTGGTGGGATACCGAAAAGAGCATGCCATCCGGTACCTCAACAAACTCAACGCTCCGGTCCAGGTCGTCGTGCAGGAGCGCCAGCTCGGGACCGCTGACGCTCTCCGGGCAGCGAGATCCGAGATAACCGAGGATTTCCTCCTCCTCCCGGGCGACAACTACATAAACGCCGAATCGGTTGCCCGCATCAAGAAGGAGCGAAACGCCATGCTCGTTGCCGAACACCCGAGTCCCTCAAACTTCGGTGTCGTGGTGATACGGGATGGCACTGTCCGCGATATCATCGAGAAACCTGAAGGCGCCCCGACGTTCACGGTATCGACCGGGATATACTCATTTACACCCGATATCTTCTCATACCTCCATACAAACGAGATCCCCGACGCCCTCTCCGCCATGATCGCATCGGGGCATGCGATACGCGCGATCCCTGCGGACGACTGGCAGGATGCCATCTACCCCTGGGATCTCCTGAAACTCAACAGCCGGATGCTCAGGGGAATCCACCCCGAGATCGGCGGGATGGTCGATGCGTCCGTCACCCGCCGGGGGGTAGTGCGTATCGGTACCGGGACGACCATCGGCCCGAACACCGTGATCTGTGGGCCTGTAACCATCGGGTGCGACTGCTCCATTGGCCCGAACACCGTGATCATGCCCGACTCAAGCATCGGTGACCGGGTGGTGCTTGAGCCCTTCACCTACGTCGCTGACTCCATCATCATGGATGACGTCACCATAGGATCTCACTCAAGGATCATCTCCGCCGTCTTTGGCCAGGGGTGCATACTTGCCGACCACACCACAACGTACGCCTCTGCGAGTTTCATGGAAGTTGGAGATAAGGTGTTAAAAGAGGAATTTGGCGCAATCCTCGGCGATGGTGTCCGTGCAGCACCCTTCACAACATTTAAGAACTGTATTGTGGGTAATGGTGTCACCATAGGAGAGGGAAAGACCGTGACCGGTCTCATCGAGGACAGCGTGAGGGTGATCTGATGTGCGGAATTGTCGGTTATATCGGACGACGCGATGCAACGCCGATTCTGATAAGCGGGTTAAAACGGCTCGAGTACCGGGGGTATGACTCGTTTGGCATCGCGACGGTCGGGAGTGCGCTTGAGATATATAAGAGGACCGGCAGCATATCCGATGGCGAGGCGGGGGCGGCGGGTCTCCGGGGGTCAACCGGTATCGGGCATACCCGCTGGGCCGGTTACGGGGAACCCACGGTCACAAACGCCCATCCTCAGGTAGACTGCGAGGGAAAGATCGCTGTCGTGCACAACGGGGTTATCGAGAACTACAGCGATCTGAAGCGGGAGCTTGAGGACCGGGGCCACGTCTTCCGGTCGGAGACCGACACCGAGGCGATCGCTCACCTCATCGAGGAGCACTATGATGGAGATCTCCTCGCGGCTGTCAACGCGACCCTCCCCCACCTCCAGGGTTCGTATGCCCTCCTCGTGATCATGGAAGATACAGAGCGGATCATCGCTGCCCGGAATGCAAGCCCGGTTGTCCTCGGTGTCGGAGACTCGGAGTTCTTCGCTGCCTCTGACCTTATGCCGCTCCTCGATTACACCGAGCGCGTGATCTACCTTAACGATGGTGACGTCGCCGATATAACACCGGACAGTCTCGATATCTACCATGAGGGGGAGAAGGTAGAGCGACCAATCGAGCTGGTCAACTGGTGCGTCGAGGATACCAGAAAGGGCGGGTTTGAGCACTATATGCTCAAAGAGATATTTGAGCAGCCCCAGTCGTTCTACGAGACCATCCGGGCGGGTGTCGACGAGGGCGTGCGGCGGATGCTCAAGGATGCAAGCGAGATCACGCTGGTCGCGTGCGGGACATCCTACCACACCACCCTGGTCTTCAAGTACCTGGCTGAGTCGCTCTGTAACATCCCCGTCCGCATTGAGATGGGGTCTGAGTTCAAGTACTTCACGGGACCGCTCAGGGGTCTTGTCATAGCGGTCTCCCAGTCCGGCGAGACCACGGATACGATAGCCGCCCTGAATATGGCAAAAGCCCGCAACTGTCCCACGCTCGCCATCACCAACGTCCAGGGGAGCACACTGACCCGGGTCGCGGATAGAACCCTCCTGATGCGTGCTGGCCCTGAGATCGGTGTCGCCGCGACAAAGTCGTATACGGCACAGCTCGCGGCGTTAATCCAGATCGTCAACCTGCGGTGTGAGGGGGCGTTTAACGACGTTCTCTCGCATGCGCACCTGGCCATAGGGGATGTCCTCCTCTACGACGTCGAGGATGCGGTCGCCCTCTGTTCTCAGGCGGATCATGCCTTCTTTATAGGGAGGGGGCCGTTTTACCCGGTCGCGATGGAAGGCGCCCTCAAGATGAAGGAGATCAGCTACGTCCATGCTGAGGGGTATGCAGCCGGGGAACTGAAGCACGGGCCGTTTGCCCTCCTCACCCCTGAGACGCCGGTGATAGCCATATGCGCCCCGGGGCCGACCTACAACGTGATGGTCTCAAACATCAAGGAGGTGAAGGCCCGGCGGGCGCCGGTCATCGCGCTCGGTGTGGACGGGGATACGGAGCTCGCCGGGATCGCGGATATATTCATCCCTCTCCCGGACACACACCTTCTTGTGCAGGTGCTGACGGCATCTGTCGTCCTCCAGCTGCTCGCCTATCACACCGCATGTGCCCTTGGGCGGGATGTCGATAGACCGCGAAATCTTGCAAAGAGCGTGACCGTTGAATGATTGAGTATGGCTATAACGCCCTCGGCGAGGGGGCGACGATATTTGAACCGGTGACCCTCGGGTTTCCCTCCCGGGACCGTATCGGGGAGACGGACTTTCCCGGCGCCACCATCGGGAGGGATGCGATCCTCAGGTCGGGAACCATCATCTACTGCGATGTCCTGATCGGTGATGCCTTCCAGACCGGGCATAACGTCCTGATCCGCGAAAAGACTACGATCGGCGACCGGGTCGCTATAGGGACGGCGGCGGTGATCGAGGGTGACTGCACGATCGGTGATGACGTCCGGCTCCAGAGTCTCGTCTACATCCCGACCGGCACCAGGATCGGGGATGGGGTCTTCATCGGCCCGAACGCTGTTCTGACAAACGACCGCTACCCGCCCGGTCACCATGAGTCGCTTGAGGCACCGGTGATCGGGGACAGTGCTGTCATCGGCGCGAATGCGACGATCCTCCCCGGGGTTGCGATCGGTGAGGGGGCGTTCGTCGCTGCCGGTGCGGTGGTGACGAAGGATGTCCCGGCCAGAACGCTCGCGGTGGGGTCGCCGGCGCGGTTCCGGCCGCTCCCCCCGGAGGCGAGGCGGTGACGATGGATATCCCCGTCGCCCGACCGTTCATCGGGGAAGAGGAGATAGAGGCCGTCGTCCGCGTGATGCAGTCGGGGATGCTCGCTCAAGGATCGGTGGTCACGGAGTTTGAGTCGCGATTCGCTGAATACTGCGGTGTCGAGCATGCCATCGGTGTCAATTCAGGGACAGCGGCGCTCCATGCGGCGCTCCTCGCAGCGGGAATCGGGCCGGGGGATGAGGTGATCGTCCCGGCGTTTACGTTCTTTGCGACGGCGTCCGCGGTCTCGATGTGCGGGGCAACGCCGGTCTTCGCTGATGTCGATCCCCGGACATTCAATATCGATCCTGACTCAGTCGCAACACTCATCCGGCCGGAGGTCCGGGCGATCATCGGCGTCCACCTCTTCGGGCAGCCGTTTTATGTCGGTGCCGTCCGCGACCTCTGCGACGATAATGACCTCCTCCTCATCGAGGACGCGGCCCAGGCGCACGGAGCGGAGGTAGGCGGGCGACGGACGGGGAGCCTCGCCGACATCGGGTGTT
>JAAYND010000009.1 GCA_012521035.1 Methanomicrobiales archaeon | reverse complement strand
CAGTTTGCGAGGAACGCTTTCTGGAGTTCATCTCCCTTACCTGCCATGATAAACCCGATCAGCTGGCTATCTCCATCGATACTATCCGGCGTATCCATCATCGCGAGCACATCGCTTCCGAGCTGCTCAAGCTGCATGTCCGGGATATGCGTATCCCCGGTGGTGTAGATGCTCGTTGTGCTGACGACGATGTACGCGGCGAGGAGCATGATAAGGCCTGCCGCGACCCCCTCCATCGTGTAGAGCTGCCCCGCGTCGTTCACCATATCGCCACCTCCAGGACGCCGGTCTTCAGGTCAGAGCGGGTGACATTCGTCGTGTTGTAGTCGTAGTAGTGGATGCCGGTGATGTTTGTTCGCGGGTAGTCGTCCTCAAAGTTAAACCGGATGTCCAGGATACTGTTCTGGTCCAGGGGGAAGCGTGAGGTGGCTGCCGGCTTCAGGACAAACGATATGTTGGATGAGACCTGAATGTCTGGATCTGGCAGGGATATGCTTGAATTCCCATCGATACACAGAGTATAGTACCCCATATCGTCCTCATCGGACGGGAAAGGAATGTTCGATGCACCCCGCCAGAACGTCACACTCCTGAGCGTGGCATATTCGCAGGAACTATTGAGGTAATCTCCGAAATTCGTGATAGTTACGTTCACTGGCTCTATCCTCGGGTCGATCCGGTAGGCCGGATTGATGCTCTGATCCAGCAACCGGTTGAAGTCGAGCCGGACGGTGAAGTTTCTCGCGGTAGAATTCCATTCGGGACCGGACGGATCGGGTATGGTATACTGCTCCGTAAAATCACTATTGATCACTGCTACAGCGGGTTCCTTGATCTTCACCACCCGGCGGATGTAGCCGTAGCCGGGGGGGAGGGGGTCGCCAACCTGTTTGATCTCGTAGCCGCCCCCGGGGTGCGAGATGTTGAGCGAGATGTTATAGGAGTACGGGATATCGCCGAAGATAACGAACCTGCGGTAATCGTCATCAAGGCCATTGGTCTGATGAAAGAATGAGTCATTAAAAAACTTCTCAACTTTCGTCGAGAGGAGAATGTTTGGCGCATCCCGCGAGACCGCAAGCCCCACTCGCTTGATCTTATTTTTATTCTCCAGTTCCCATAACTGGCCGGACTCTGCTCCCTCCTGATTCTCCCGCCACTCCCGGTCTTCAGCCCACCACCCCGGATCCTCCACCAGGATCACCCCTGTCCGGTAGGCGACCGCATCGTAATCGATGCCGCTGCTCCCGAGCCCGGCGAGGAGTCCCGGCACCATGCTCACCACCATGATCAGGGCGAGCAGGAAGATCGTGAAGCCCACGAGGAGGTCAAGCGACAGCACTCCATCATCGGCCGCAGGTATTATGCGATCACCTCCCCTGAGTCTGCCTGGAACACGAAACTCTCAAGCCCGGCATCCGAGTGGATGGTGACAGAATAGACCCCCTCCGCGAGCGCGATCTCGACCGTATCTGCGCCCAGCCGGTTCATCACGGGAGAGAGCACCTCATCCTGGCTTCGAAGAAGATCCTCCGGGGGTATGATGGCGGTGATATCCACCTCCTCTGCCGGCAGGGGGGCAGGAAGTGTGATCTCCTTCCAGCCCGTGATACCGAACGCGAGCCACCGTACCTCCTCCCCGTCCCGGAGGCCGAGGACCCAGGATGTGGCCTGGCCGTCGAGGTCAACGCCGCTCGCAAGTACCTGGTGAACCGTCGTCCCGGTGACGTTCAGGCCGCCCTCGGCTCCGAGCAGGTCGAGTTCCAGAAGTGCTTCCGTGAGTGTGTACGCCCCCGGTGGCTCCGGCAGGTCGATGGGAGTGATGCCTCCGCCGGTCGACAGTGGTGCGGGCGCGCCAAGGCAACCGCCGATCAGACAGACAGCGGCAAGAAGGACCAGAACTTCTCCGGCGTTTCTCATGCAGAGCACCTATTATACACCAAGGAGTATAAATAATCACCCCTTCCACGCCATCAAAAATCCGTCGTATGAACTGGATACTGGAAACGTGCAGACGACCGGCAGCAAAGATATTTCCTCACCCCCGTAAAACCGCATTTCCTGGCGTTCGGCCATTATACAGCAGCCCTGCCTGCCGCATACGCCCGGAGGTCACCATAACATATATCTACTGTTTTGTAACAACTGTTCATGCAGGATAAGTATATGAGTAGCACCAGAGAATCAGACAACATGCCAGCAGAGAGGCACGACCGATTCGCCGAGGCGGTCAGGTTCCACGGCCACATCTGCCCCGGCCTTGCGCTCGGGTACCGGGCGGCCGAGGTCGCGCTCGAGCGGCTCCGTTCGGGCCGGGCTGAGGATGAAGAGCTCGTCACCATCGCCGAGACCGATGCCTGCGGCGTCGACGCCATCCAGTTCCTGACGGGATGCACCGTCGGGAAAGGAAACCTCCTCTTCAAGGATCACGGCAAACACGCATTCACGTTCATCAACCGCCGGACCGGCGACGCCATCCGGGTCATCGGGAATCCATCGTTTGACGCCGGCTCGCTCGACCCCGATCTCGCGCCGATCCGGGCCCGGGTGATGCAGGGTGAGGCTACCGATGAGGATTTTGCCGAGTACCGCAGGCGGACAGAGCGGATAGTCGAGGCGATCCTCGAGATCCCGGCCGAAACCCTCTTCTCCATCCAGGATGTCGATGCCGGGATACCAGAGCGGGCCCGGATATTCCGGTCGGTGCCGTGCGCAAAGTGCGGCGAGATGACCGCCGAGTCCCGGATTCGGGTCGAGGACGGGGAGCTCGTCTGCTACGCCTGCTCAGAGGAGTACACCCGGCGCCTCCTGTGAGGGACGCCTATCCTCACCGCACAATTTTTGCTATCGGTATCTCAAGGATATCCTCGGCCCCCGCGTCCTTCAGGTGGGGGATGAGACCGTTGACGACCCCTTTCTGCACCACCGTCTGTATGCTGAAGTAGTCGATACCGTGCAGTCTGCTGACGGTGGGCTTCTTCATCGCCGGGAGAACCTCGATGACCCGGTCGAGCGCCGCAGACGGCACGTTCATCGTCAGAAGCACCTGGTGACGCGCCTCGATGACGCCGAGGAGGAGCGTTGTTATCTCCTCGATCGCCTTTCTCTTCTCCGGATCCTGGAGCGACTCGTGGTTTGCGAGGAGCGCCGTGTGTGATTCCATGATCTGCCCTATGATCTTCAGACCGTTTCTCTTGAGCGTGCTCCCGGTCTCGGTGAGGTCGACGACCACGTCCATGAGGTCGGGAACCTTCGCCTCCGATGCCCCGTAGGAGGCGAAGAGCCTGACGGGAACCCCGATCTCGTTGAAGAACCGCTCCGTGATCCGGGGATACTCGGTCGTCACCCGGCTCCCCGGCCGGATGGCGGTGACGTCATCGATCGGCTCGTCGCGGTGGACCGCGACCACGATCTTCACGTTCCCGTCACCGGTCTTACTGTAGGAGAGGTTCGCGACCTCAGCGACATCGGCGCCGCTCTCCTGTACCCAGTCAAGCCCCGATATACCGATGTCGAAGTAGCCCATCTGGATGTAGAGCGGGATCTCCTGCGGCCGGAGGATCTTCACCTTCCCGATCCGGGGGTCGTTGATGCGGGGGTTGTAGTCGCGGTCGGTCCGCCTGACCTCGAGATCCGCTTCCTTGAAGAGCTGGAACGTCTGCGCCTCAAGGCTTCCCTTGGGAAGAGCAATCGTGATCATAGGAGTTGATCAGGGCCGGAAAAAAGTTAAAGGTGGTGATATGGTTTTTCAGTTGATCGTGTGGACGACGAGCCCTGAGAGGAGTTTTGGCTCAAACCAGGTGGACTTCGGGGGCATGACGCCATCCGCATCCGCTATCGCGAGAACCGTATCGACCGCCACCGGCTGCATGGCTATGGCGAGGGCGTACTCGCCGGAGTCCACGAGGCGCTCAAGGCCCGAGAGCGGTTTTGCCCCGCCCATGTAGTGGAGCCTTGCGTCACCCCGGGGATCGGTGATGCCGAGCATTCCCTCGAGGATCTCCTTCTGGAGCACCGAGACGTCCAGTGATCCGACGAGGTCGGTCGGGTCTGCGACCGGCCGGGAGACCTCGTACCAGGTCTTCTCGAGGTAGATATGCATGATGTGCATCGGTTCATCGGCGGTCGTGAGCGGCGGGACCCGGTAACCGGAGGTATCGATATCACCGTAAGGCCGGACATTCCAGCCAGCCCGGAGGAGCGCGCCGATGAACCCCGGGAGGGTGTAGTTGCCGAGGTCTGCGACAAGCCGGCTGTAGCCGTGGATGCGGACGCGATCGTGGGCGAAGAGGACCACCATGAACCTCCCGGCCTCTTCGGTGAATCTCTCCTCCCTCTCTCGCCGTTCGGCCACGTTCACCGCAGATTTTGCCCGGTGGTGACCGTCTGCGATGTAGGTCTCCGGCACAGCGGAGAAGAGGTCTTCGAGGCGCGAGAGCGCATCGCCATCCGTGACCCGGTAGACCTGGTGGAGCGCGCCCGAGTCGTTCGTGGTGCTTCCATCGGGCTCTGCCCCGTCGATGAGGGATCGGGTGTACGAGAAGATCTCGCCCGGGTCGCGGTAGAGCAGGAAGACGAGGCCGGTGTTTGCGCTGACCGCGTCGATATGCCGGGTCCGGTCCTCCTCCTTGTCGTACCGGGTGAGCTCGTGCCGCCGGATCGTGCGGTTCTCATAGTCCTCCGTCGCCACACAACAGACAAGCCCGATGAACTCTTCGCCGTCCTGGACGGCCCGGTAGACGTACATGCCCGGGTCGGGGTCGCGCTGGAGCTGCCCTTCTGCGAGCATGCCCTCGAAGACCTCCTGCGCCCGCTTGTAGACCCGGTCATCGTCCGGGGCGATCCCGGGGAGCTCAGCGTCGGGCCGGCTGACGCGCAGGAAACTCAGGGGGTTCTTCTCAATACATTCCCGGGCCTCCTCAGCCGTCACCACATCGTACGGCACGGAAGGAATTTCTTCTGAATATTGCTGCCCCGGACGGACCGCAGCGAAACGATAGATCTGAACCATGGAAACCGCCAACTCGTATGTGCTTATTATTTTGTCTCTTGAGACTATATTAGGTAAGGCACTCAAGCGTAAGGAATCTGGTACCTATGATGTCGCTCCACCTCACTATTCGCAGGGCCCGGCCCGAAGATATACCGCAGGTCGTTGCCCTTGAGAGGATAGCGTTCATCGATCCCTGGGACGAGAGCACACTCCGGGAATCACTCGATGTATTTCCGGAGACGTGTTTTGTGGCCCAGAACGGCGGGGATCTGGCTGGTTTTGTCGTTGCGGGCCTTGAGGATACCGGCGACGAACTCTACGGGCATATCATGAACGTCGCGGTCGCACCGGAATACCGGCGGCTTGGCATCGGGAAACGCCTCATCCGGCGCCTGGAACAGGAGTTCATGTTCATGGGCGCAAGCGGTGTCCAGCTCGAGGTCCGGATCACAAACACCAGTGCACAGGAGTTCTACAGATACCTCGGCTACCGGGAGGTCTTCCAGATATCCTGCTACTACTCAAATGAAGAAGACGCTCTCGTTATGATGAAGTGGTTCCGGTTTTAGCCTTATCTCTCCACGACAATATCATAGACCGCGTGCCACCGCCCGGGCGAATACGTCCTGACCATCCGTTCGGTGACCTCCCCGGCGGTGGCGGCCCGGATCAGGGGGAGGTACGCGCCCTCCTCCTCCTCAAGCGCGTAGAGGTGGATCGTCCCGCCGTCCCGGCAGAGCCCTGCCACCACTTCGAGGAACTGCGGTGCGGCCATGGGGAGGTTCATGATGATCCGGTCAAACGGGACAAACCCGATCCGGGAGAGGTGCGCGGCGTCGGCGAGCACCGGGATGACGTTTCTTCTCCGGTTGAGGGTGATGTTGTGGATGAGGAGGTGGACCGCGGCGGGGTTTAAGTCCGCGGCAAAGACGACCCGCGCCTTCTCTGCGAGGGTGATAGCAAACGGTCCGACGCCGGCGAAGGCATCGAGAACCCGCTCACCCTCACCCATGGCTTTGAGAACCCGTTGCCGCTCGGTCGCGAGCCGGGCCGAGAAGTAGGCGTGCGCGAGGTCAACGTCGAAGCGGAGCCCGTACTCGATCACCCGGGTCCGGGTGGTGGGAGTTCCGGCGAGAACCCTGAACCGGCGTGTGCGGTACTCCCCCTCGACGGCACTCTCCGGGAGGAGGACGGT
>JAAYND010000090.1 GCA_012521035.1 Methanomicrobiales archaeon | reverse complement strand
GACCTTCCGTGTATTACCACATCATACTGACCGACAACTGCAACCTCTGTTGCACCTACTGCCGAGGGAAGGCATTCACCGTCGAGCCTCCTGACCTCCCGGATATCGTCATCGACGAAGACCTGCCGGTGGACCTCGATATCGATCTCTCTGACCTCTACCGGTTCCTCGCAAAAGATCCCGGCGCCGTCCTGACCTTCTACGGCGGGGAACCTCTCCTCGCCGCCGATCTCGTCCGCGAGATCGTCCGCGACGCTCCGGTATCGGCGTTTATCCTGCACACGAACGGCACGCTCCTCGACCGTCTTGAGCCGGCGACCATAAACCGGTTCGATACGATCCTGGTCTCGATCGATGGCCCCGAGCCTCTCACCGACGCCCACCGGGGGGCCGGGACGTATGGGCGGATCATCCGGAATCTCCAGGGCCTGATCGCGGGCGGCTTCGCCGGCGAGCTCATCGCCCGGATGACCGTGACCGAGGATACCGATATCGTTGAGGCCGTCAGCTACCTTGCGGATAACGAAGATTTCTCATTTCCCGCCATCCACTGGCAGATGGATGCAAACTTCTGGGGTGACTACCACATGCGCGATTACGCCGCGTGGGTGGAGGAGAGCTACAACCCCGGCATCCGGGATCTCGTCGCGTTCTGGGTTGAGACGATGCGGGAGAGCAGCCGGGTGCTCCGGTGGTACCCCTTCATGGATCTCATGCAGGATATGCTCCTCTCCCGGCCGAGCATGCTCCGGTGCGGGTGCGGCCACGCGAACTACAGCATCATGACCGACGGGCATATCGCCCCCTGCCCGATCATGGTCGGTATGCGGGACTACTACGTCGGGCATATCAGGACCGCCGACCCCCTCCGCCTCCCCGTGACGACTGTCGGGAGTCCCTGCACGGAGTGCCACCTCCTCAACTTCTGCGGCGGCCGGTGCCTCTACTCTAACATCACCCGCCCCTGGCCGGAGGAAGGGCGGCGGATCGTCTGCGGGACGGTGGAAAACCTCCATTCAGCGCTCTCAGCGGCACTCCCGGATGTCAGGGCCCTCATACGCGATGAGAGGATCCGGATAGAGGACTTCGGCCACCGGAAGTACAACAGCTGCGAGATTATACCCTGAGATACCTCATCAGTCCCCGGGGTTTGCAAGGAGATCCCGCGCTCCCTCCACCATGGAGCGGGCGGCCTTCGCCTTTGCCTTCACGAGCGCGTGGTTGCCGTCCTCGAGCGCTGCCTCCGCTTCCCCGTGGAGGACTTCCGCCCGGTCCGTCCGCGCCCGGGGTTTCCTGACATCCAGTCCCTCGGCGGCCGCGAACTCGACCTCCTCCTGGACGGCGAGGAGATCGCCGTAGAGTTCTTCCAGGAGGTCACGCAACTCCTCCACCCGGGCCGACTCCTCCTCCCGCTTCTGCCTGCCGCGCTCGCGAAGCGCCTCCCGGGCCTCTTCCTGCCCCTCGATGATCGCCTGGAGCTCGTTCTCGACATCCCTGACCGCCCCCGCAAGCACCCCGGCAAACACCGTCCGCTCCTCACGGGAGGATTCATAACCCTCGTATGCCCCGTAGGCTCCGCCGGCCGCTGCGCCGCCGAGAGCACCGCTGATGGCGTCACCGATCTCTCGATCGCCCCGGAGTATGCCGCCGAGGAGGCCGCCGATCCCCGCCCCGGTGACGGCACCCGCGATCCCCTTCCGGACCTCTTTACGTTCGCGATCGACTGTGTAGCTCACCCGGACGTTCTCCCGATCAACGGTCACCTCCATATGCCCCTTCTCGCCGGTATGCTGTACGCTCATCGTCGAGGACGTCTCCCCGATCTTCTGCTGCGTGATCTCCGTGCCCCTGAGTGCAAGCTGCGACATCAACCGTTCCACAAAATCCCGGTACAGGGACGATACGCCCTGGCCGTAGTATACAAACGCCATTGACCACTCCCCTTTGCTCTTCGATGATAGGAGATCGTCGCATATCGGATAAAAACCTTCCCGGATGCTCCAGAAGGAACGGCAGGGTGATATGCACCCTCTCCGGCAGGGGGCAGGTTTTATCCTGCGGGAGGGGCGAGACTACTCCGGTAACCATGACGACCATAGGCCGCATCCTCTGCCGGATCGGACTCCATCGCTGGGGCAGGAAGCGCGGGTACAACGAGTTCTCATCAAACGTCATTGAGTGGGAGCAGCGGTGCGAGCGGTGCGGGAAGAGAAAACGGTGGGTTGAGCCGAAGCGGGACCGCCGCCGTGACTAAAGGGGGTTATCGCCGGAACTCCAGTCCCGCCGAGAAAGCCTTTGCGATCAGATCACCAGACCCGTAGTACTCCCGCCGCATCGAGTCGTAGGCGAACGGCCGGATCTTTTTGATATCGGGCTTGCCGTCCGGTCCGAGAACGCTCTCACTCACCTTCACATCCAGGATCTCCCCGATGAACTGGGTGTGCACGCCGAT
>JAAYND010000089.1 GCA_012521035.1 Methanomicrobiales archaeon | reverse complement strand
TCAGGAGAAGAGTACCCGTGGCAGTCCAGGTGCGCCGGAACAAGAAGAGCGAGTTCGTCACGAAGCTCGAAGAAGTGCTCCCGCTACTCCGGGAGCGGTTCGGCGTCGCGAAGATCGGCATCTTCGGATCCGCCGCCCGCGGAGAGGAGCGGCCTGACAGCGATGTGGACGTGCTGGTCGAATTTGCACCGGGGCAGACGACGTTTCGGAACTTCATGGAACTTGCCTTCTATCTGGAGGAACTTTTCGGGCGCCGGGTGGACCTCGTCACCGAACAGGGGCTCAGCCAATACCTGCGGCCCTATGTCGAACAGGAGGTTGTCTGGTGTGATGCGTGATGAACTCTTCCTCCGTCATATCCTTGATGAGATCGTGCTTCTCCGTGAGATCGGTAGGGATCTGACATACGAGGACCTGCTTCGTGACCCGGTGCGGCAGCATGCGATCGTCCGGGCGATCGAGATCATCGGAGAGGCCACGAAGAACATCTCCGAGCACCAAAAAGAGCAGCATCCGGAGATTCCCTGGAAACTGATGGCCGGGTCGCGGGATAAACTGATTCACGCATATTTCGAGGTAGACTGGAGGATCGTCTGGGCTATTCTTGAGACCGAGATCCCGGTTCTCGAACCGAAGGTTCAGGCAATCCTGCTCGCTCTTGACGCATCAAACCAGGAATGATGAGCCAAAGGTTCACCGGGGATTTCAAATCTCGTTCTTTCATAGAAAACCAGGGTGGTGCCGGCGCCTTCGGGAAGCAGTATCCGCTGTGCCGGGATCGAGGAGATTGCGCCGGGGAGCATCGCGGTCGCAATCTACGGGAGCACTGCGGCGGGAACCTTCGATGAGCAGAGCGACATTGACATTCTGGTCATCGGTGACGAAGGCCAGGTCGATCACGACCGGGTGCTGGCACTGGAGGCGGAAACCGGCCGTGAGGTGCAGATGACGGCCGTCCCCTACTATCGGTGGGAGCAGATGAACGAGGCAGGTGACCCCTTTGTCGCCAGTGTTCTGCGGAACCACGTGCTTGTTGCGGGAGCTGCACTATGAGATGGCGGGAGTGCATCGATCGGGGTCTTATCTGCCCCGACCGCCGGGCAAAGGAGCGTGTCCCCGGGTCACTCGCATCCGCGGCAAGGTTCCTGAGGGCGGCAAGAACGTGATGATCGAAGAGTACGAGATGGCTCACCTCGCCGCATATAACAGTGCCTTCTGTAGTATCCGTGCGTTTCTGTACGCCGCCGGCTACGTCGAGCGGAGCCACGCCTGCCTCATCACTGCGGTGCGGCATACTGAGGGTGACGACCCTGGGGTTATGAATCTGGCGAACACCTTCGACAAAATGCGGATCGCCGGGCATAACGTCCAGTACAGCGGATCGCAAGTCTCATGAAGAGAAAGCGGCGTTTAGTATCCGGCTGACCCATCGAGCCCTTGACCTTGCGCGACAGCGGTTTGGGTAGGGCGTCATGTCCCCCTGCTTACCAGCCCCGCCCGTTCCGGTGAACTCTCTGGCATCTCCCTGTTCTGGAGCGGATGACCGCTCCCCTCAACGCTCGATACCCGTGCGGGCCCCCACCTCTTCATTGAAGTAGTGTTTGACCTCCTTCATCTCGGTAACCAGGTCCGCGGCATCGATTATCTCCTGAGGAGCATACCTCCCGGTGAGCACCACCTCGACACGGGGGTCCCTCCTCTCCAGCACCTCAATGACATCGGCCGCCTCAAAGAGGTCGTAGAAGAGCGCCACGTTGACCTCGTCGAGCACCACCAGGT
>JAAYND010000088.1 GCA_012521035.1 Methanomicrobiales archaeon | reverse complement strand
TTGAGACCCCGTCGAACCTCATATCCACGAACCGGGATGCGCGCTCAAAGTCGCCGGCATCGATCCCCGCCTCCTGCATCAGTTCCTGCATGATCTCATCCATCCGGCCATGCGCTGTCACCGCACCAGATCCTGGTATAAACAGAGCAATCCGGCACCGCCCGCGACGGATATGTACCTCTGCCGCCTTCATGTTCCGGGCTGTGACGATATCCTCGCGGCCGTCCTGAAAGAGCAGGCGGTCGCCGGCCTCTGGTTCGGTGAGCGTCATGCCGGCATCGATGCGGCGCGAGAGGGCGCGGTTGAAGAGATACGACTGGAACGCGCTCACGAGGAGCGAGAGAAGCTTTGGCGGGAGTGCCCGGAGCGCGCCGGCGTAGTCCCCCGGGTTTGCGATGAGGTGGTTTGCCATCGCCCGCTCGTAAGTCATCTGGACCGGGAGAGCGGCGAGCGCGGCCCGGGCATCGCGGGTTTCTGCGAAGTGCGTCCTCGCTTCCTGTGCTGCCTCTGTCTCCAGCGGGAATGTCCGGCCGATGTAGGCGACCACGGCCGCCTCATAATCGCCCTTCAGGATCTCCCCGCCGACGATGTGGGTGATCGGCCGGACGACGCCGAACCGCTGCAGCCCGTAGTAGTTCGGTATACCGGTAGCCGCCGTCTCCGTGACCTCCTGCACCCGCGCGGAGAGATCCTCCCCGATACAGTCGCGGATGGTGATCTCGAACCGGTTGCCGGCAAGACCCCCGAGAGCAAGCGGCTGGTGCGACCGCCCGACGACCTCAAGGGAGATATCCCTGAGATGCACCTGCCCGACCGCTTCAGGCGCGAGATCGTATATCGATATGAACTGGGTGGTCACCGCGTTCTTATCCTTGGTCCCGGCCCAGGCGATCCGCCGGTGGCTGATACCGAGCTGCTTTGCAATCTCCCTGACCGCCCGCTGGAGCTCCCAGTTCGTCTTTCTGAGCCGGCAGATCAGGTACGGACCACCATCCGCCTCGCGATGCGGGAGCGGCATCTCCTCGACGATGAAGTCATCAGGACTTGAGCGGAGCCTCCCTCCGATCCCCGGGGTGCTGGATGCGTAGTAGCGCATCCCGAGGTCCTCCTCCAGGGGGTAGGGCGTCGGCATCATAGCAGCGAGAGATCCCCGGTGATCCGATCGAGATCTTCGGTGCGGGCGGGGCCGAGACCGAGCGCCGTCACCGTCCCCGGTGGTATCTCGGTCATGCCGGCATCCTGGATGATCGACGCCGGGATGCCCGCCTGTTCCGCGATCGTCTTGAGTTCATAGAGCGCCCGCTCACCCTGCACCTTCAGGACCACCTTCTTCTGTCCCTCATCAAGCCAGGCCTTCCTGGTGATCCTGTCGGCCTTCTCGTAGGCCCCGATTGCGGCGTGAGCGGCCTGCGCACACTTCTTGCCGCAGGACATCCTGACATCGGCACGCACGACCAGGCACTGTTTCCACTTAAACTCCCGTGTATCAGGCATTTCGTACTACCTGGGGCATGATCCATCAAATACACATCTATGGAGGTGACTTCCTGCCACCAACCGGTACTCTTGCCAGACGGGAGGCCAGGAGAGATATAGCGGATCAGGATCTCCACTGCGAAGGAAAAATACATGAGTCTTCTCCGGAGATGTACCGCATCCGGGCCGGCGCATATCGGCCCATTTCTACAATAACCCGGGCCGATCCCTGGATTTCAAGCAACCTTTTTATAGGTAGCATACTATAGTCAAGAATCGAATGAGGTGATTTTTGTGGTAAATCGCGAAGAATTACTTGCCGAGTCCCGGCGAGAGATGTATGACAGCATTCCAAAGATTATCGTTGGGGTTGTTATCGCCTTCCTCATATGGCTCTTTGGTGTGCTCATCTTCCAGCCTCTTGCAGGTATGCTCGGGGATCCGTTCATATTTGGCCTGATAGGTATCAGGAGCCTGATCTCCGGGATAATCCTTATTGCACTCGTATTCATATTCATCGGCATCTTCAAGGAAGTTCTTGATGTCACCGATGCACTCGCAGGCTATGCTGCCGCGGCGTATTCCAAAGCAGACACACCCGACGAGAAGGTAGGGCGGTATCGCCGGGCATTCCGGGGTATCGCGTACGTGCTCCTCGCCGTCATCGCGTTCCTGTTCTTCCTGCCGTTCATTGCAGGGATCATCCCGGTTCTCGCAGGCATCATACTGGTCATACTTGTCATATGGGCAGTATTTATCCTCTTCAGGATTGGCGGGCTCTTCTCCGGGGAGATAGAGCGGTGGGCCGCCGACTTCACCAGGAAGGTCGAGTCGGAACGGCAGGAGACAGCCCCCGAGGACGAATACCAGCACGAGTAGATCCATGAGGAAGATCTCAATTTACCTCATTTTTGCGGCGATATGGGTGATCGCATCCATAGGGGTTGTCACATTCCCTGACATTATGGCGCCGGTCGCTGGAGCACTCGCGCTCACCCTCAACGAAACAGTCGCGCTCTTCCTCTCCCTGATGATCGTGCTGACCATGATCTTCCTCGCACTCATCGGCCGGGAGGCCGGCCGGTTCGTGGCCGGGTATCTATCATAGAGAGATCATGCCACCGATGGTCGGCAGAGCATGACACTTCACTTTATACCTGTTGTGACCCATTATTAGTCAGCAAATATAGCTCTGGCTGATCTTCTCTCAATGTACAGCTAGATTTCTATCTCTGTGAGGCATGGTAGTCTGACATGGGATGTTATCGTTGTGGGCGCAGGCCCCTCGGGGTGTGCCGCCGCCCGGGCATGTGCGGAGAAGGGGCTCTCAACGCTCTGTATCGAGGAGCACGGGACGATCGGCTACCCGGTACAGTGCGCAGGGCTCCTCTCCACGTCCGCATTTGAGGAGTGCAACGTATCCAGAGCATCGATCCAGAACGAGGTGAGCGGTGCCCGTATGGTCTCCGATCTCGGGGGAGAACTCCTCTTCGATGCCCGGACCACAAAGGCCTGTATTGTGGATCGGACCCACCTCGACCGCGAGATGGCGAAGAGGGCGGCGGATGCCGGGGCTGAGTTCCTCTTGAAGACCAGTGTGGTGGGTATACAGGGCTCCTCTCTCCTGACTAGGGGCGTCCGGGGGCGCGAGGAGATCCCCTTCCGGCTCACCATAGCCGCAGACGGGGCACGGAGCTCCATCGCCCGGATGCTCGGTCTCCGGCGATCGGCGCTCTACCTCGGCGGGGTGCAGGCCGAGGTGCCGTACAGCGTGGATCCGCGCTACGTGGAACTGCACCCGAACGCCTCACCCGACTTCTTCGGATGGGTGATCCCGGTCTCGGCGACCCGGGCGCGCATCGGTCTCTGCGCACGGGAGCACGCAAAAGACCACTTCGACCGGTTCATCGCGCGGTACGGCGGAGACTGCATCCACCTCGTCAGCGGCGTCATCCCGCTCGGTGTCATGCCTCAGACGTATGGACACCGCACGCTCTTTGTCGGTGATGCCGCAGGTTTCCCCAAACCCACATCGGGCGGCGGTATATACACCGGGGTCCGGTCGGCGAAGCACGCGGCCGAGGTCGCGGCGGCCTGCTGCGGGCGCGGGGTCTTCGATGACGATGCCCTCCGGGACTACGAGCGGCGGTGGAAGGAGGACTTCGGGAGAGAACTCGATATCGGGCTGAAAGCGCTCCGGATACGACAGAAGATGACGCCGGAGGATATCGACCGGCTCTGTCGGGCGCTAAACGACCCGGATATCATCAAT
>JAAYND010000087.1 GCA_012521035.1 Methanomicrobiales archaeon | reverse complement strand
GGCCACGACCTCACCCTCGTCGGTCTCTCTGCGGGCGAGACGGTCCATGGGAAGAAGGAGGAGACACCGGTCACGATCGACCAGGCTGTCTCTGATGTCACAGTGGACGGGTTTGACGCGCTCTTCATCCCCGGCGGTTACTCGCCCGACAGACTCCGGGCTCACGAAGCCCCTGTGGAGTTTGTGCGACAATTTGTCGAGAGCGGAAAGCCGATCCTCCTGATATGCCACGCGCCTCAGCTCCTGATCACGGCGCAGGTTCTTGAGGGCCGGACGATCACCGGCTGGAGATCGATCGCCCAGGATATCAGGAACGCCGGTGCGGAGTACGTCGACCAGGAGGTGGTGATCGACGACAACCTTATATCGAGCAGGAACCCGGACGACATCCCGGCGTTCATCACGGCATCCCTCGAAAAACTCAAGAGAATCGCGGTTGCGGCGCCGCAGTGAGCGATCCGCCTGCACAAACCCTTATTGATGTGGCCCGCACAATCTCATCTTGAATGAGGTTCACGGGATCGGCGTGGGGCAGGCCTGCGATCATCGCCCTGATCATAGGACTCTCGGCTATCCTCTCTGCCGCCGTGGCCCCGTATGCCGATCTCTTCTACCTGGCGCTTATCCTTGCTGCGTTCTGGTACCGCAGACATGCGGTATACGCAGGGGCTCTGACCGCAGTGCTCTATATCGCCCTTGAGTTCCCGCCCGGACCCGAAACCCTTGTGCGTGCGGCGTTCTTCATCGCCGTCGCTTACCTCCTCGGCTACCTCTTCGAGAGGTCAGGAGAGCAGCCGGGAGCCCTGCACCTCCGTATCGGCGAGCCCACGCTGGCCGTGTGTGACCCGGATACGAAGCGGTTGATCTCACGGTTGTCGAGCCGGGATCCGGAGGTCCGCTACCGTGCGGCCTCATGCCTCGGCGATGCCAGGGAGCCGGCTGCCATCGGGCCGCTTGCGGCTCTCCTCGGTGATCCTGAGAGCGGTGTGCGCTGGAAGGCGGCGGAAGCGCTCGGAAAACTGGGTCCACCTGCTGTCGGGCCGCTTACAGAGAGCCTGAATAACGGAAATATAGACGTCAGGTGGATGGCCGCGGTCGCCCTCGGCGATATAGCAGACCCGGCGGCGATCCCCCCGCTCATTGCTGCACTCGATGATGAGGATACCTATGTCAGGAGCAGGGCCGCCCTCGCGCTCGCCGCCATCGGAAAGCCCGCTGAGGAGGTGCTCATAGCCAGCCTCTCGACCGGGAGCGAGCGGGTCAGGTGGGGAGCGGCGCTGGCCCTCGGGAGGATCGGGGGGGATGATGCCGTAAGCACCCTCATCGGCCTCTTCAGTGACCCGGATGATGATATGCGACGGCGGGCAGTGAGTGCGCTCGGGGATATCGGGGAGGTAGCCGTCCCTGCCCTCCTGGAGGCGATCCAGACCGGGGGGCCGTACGTCCAGGAGGGGGTGACCGCCGCCCTCAGCCGGATTGGAAAACCTGCCATCTCCGCGCTTGCTGCGGCGCTCAACACCGAGAACGATCCCCGGGTTCGCCTCGGAGCGACACAGGCCCTCGGGCGGATCGGCGGCCCGACCGCAGCCGATATCCTGATCGAGGCTCTGGAGGACGAAGATGAGGACGTCCGAAGAACCGCAAGGGAGGCGCTCCGGGGTATCAGAAGACATAACTCAGGTGAGGGTGCACCAGAATTACATGACTGATGAGAACCGGATCGATGGATTGATCGCCGACCTCCAGGAGGGAAGCATGACGGTGCGCCGGGCGGCGACAGATGAACTCGGAGCGAGCGGAGAGGCGGCGATCGAGCCGCTCATCGACGTTATGTTTGAGAGTGACAACGACGTCAGGTGGTACGCCGCCCGCGCGCTGGTGCGGATCGGTGAGGCCTCGGTCGAACCCCTCCTGCAGGCGATGCATGCCAGAAAGAACCAGAACTTCCGGCGGTACGCCATGGCCGCCCTCGCAGGCATCGGAGCGCCGGCGGTCGAGTCCCTCATCGATATCATCAAGGAAGGTAATCCAGACCTCAGACCGTTTGCTGCAATGGCGATCTGTAAGATCGGGGAGCCTGCGATCGATCCCCTCCTCCAGATGATGCAGCACCCCGATCCGGAGATGCAAGAGTGCGCTGCTCTCCTCCTCTGGAAGATGGGTGAGCCCGGCGCCGCCGAGGCACTCACCGCGGCGCTGGAGACCGGAAGGTCGTGAACCTGGATTCCCCCCGAAACCCTTCTTTTGTAGTTCTGATCCACCCACAGGAGCTCCCTCTCCGGGCCCTTCTGCCCCATACCCCCGCCACCGGGCGAGGCTTCTAAATGCGTAAAGGATCCAATAGTTCACACATGGAGGTCTCACCTGCTATCGCTCGTTACTTCGAGGAACTGCTCTCGGGGCTCACTGTTGCGATGGATCTGGCCGCAACCGCACGGTCCCGTGGGCTTGACCCGACGACCGAGATCGAGATCCCGGTAGCCAGTGACCTCGCCGACCGGGTGGAGGCACTTCTCGGGTATACGGGGATCGCGGCCAGGATCCGGGAACTCGAACAGGAGATGTCCCGGGAAGAGGCGGCGCTCCGCATCAGTGATGACTTTGTGGCGCGGAAGTTCGGCGAGACGACGCCTGAGGAGATCCTCGACCACGCCATAAGGGCATCGATGGCGCTCCTGACCGAGGGTGTCGTGGCCGCACCGACCGAAGGGATAGCGAAGGTCAGTCTCGGGAAGAACGATGATGGGACCGATTACCTGAAGATCTACTACGCGGGCCCCATCCGGAGCGCCGGCGGGACGGCTCAGGCGCTCTCGGTGCTGGTGGGTGACTACACCCGCCGGGCGCTCGGGATCGGACACTACATTCCCCGCCCGGAAGAGGTTGAGCGCTACATCGAGGAGATCCGGCAGTACAACAACATCATGAGCCTGCAGTACCTCCCGAGCGAGAAGGAACTCCGGTTGATCATCGAGAACTGTCCCGTCTGTATCGACGGCGAGCCGACCGAGCGGGAGGAGGTGAGCGGTTACCGGAACCTGGAACGGGTGGAGACGAACACCGTCCGGGGCGGCATGGCGCTCGTCGTAGCCGAAGGGCTCGCCCTGAAAGCCCCGAAGATCCTCTCAAACGTCAGGAAGATGAAGATGGGGGGCTGGGACTGGCTCGAAGAGTTGATGAGCGGCGGTGCCTCGACGAAGAGCGATGACGATGATGCGGGCGCTGCCATCCGGCCCCGGGACAAGTACATCAGGGACCTGATCGGCGGCCGCCCGGTCTTCTCCTACCCGATGCGCAAAGGGGGGTTCCGGTTGCGGCTCGGCCGGTCCCGGAACACCGGGTTTGCG
>JAAYND010000086.1 GCA_012521035.1 Methanomicrobiales archaeon | reverse complement strand
TCTCGCAGTGCAACAGCCAGATCATCGGGAAGCTCTCGATCGAGAATGACTTAAAAGCCGTCAATCTCTTCTTCTCATCCAGAAAGGAGGTCGAGGAACTCGCTGAGCTCGAACCCGGAGAGTTCTTTGTTATGGGCGGTCTCTCCCGGGGGAAGGTGAAGATGAGGTTTCGGGAGCGGATGACGAAGCACCGGGGGGTGACGCCCCGCCTCGTGCCTGCACCGCCGGCCCCGGCGCCCGGAGCTCCCGCTCCCCCTCCGGAAGAGGCAGAACCACCGCCCGCTCTCACCGCTGATGCGGTCATCCCGGTGCTGATCCGTGAGGAGGCGCTCGATATAGCGAAGGGAAAGAGGAGGCGCCGGTTCCGTATCCTTGAGCCCGAGGAGCGGATCGTCTCCGCCGAGCGCATCTACCGACCGCTTCATATGGTCGAGATCCGCTACATCGGCGGGCTCATCCGGAAGACGACGAAGACGGCATCGTTCGTCCTCGACGCCCTGACCGGCTGCATCGTCGAGCTGGATCGCGGCATGAAGGTCCGGCCCGGGTTTTCGGAGCTCCTGGGGCTCGATGAGGCGGCGGTGAGGGTCGTCGCCGGGCTTGCGAACGGTGGATCGACCATGGCCGAGATCGAGGCCGATACCCGTCTCTCCCCCGGCGCGGTGAAGAGAGCCATAAAGCAGCTCCGGGAGGCAAAGCTCGTCACCGAGATGACGACAGCCGGGAGCGCCGTGGTCTATGTGTCGCTCCTCACCGGGGAGATCCCGGGGCTGCACACGCTCAGGCGGGGGGAGGATCTCCCCATGGAGCCCCTCCGCGAGGAGGCGCTGGAGGCGAAGGTCACGGAGGCGTCGCTCCGGATCATCCTGAAAGGGCTTGAACCGACGGCCGAGATCGTCGGGTTTGAGACGGTATACTACCCGGTCTATGAGGTCGGTTTCTCATCGGAGCGTGGGGAGCGCTCGATCGTCCTCGATGGTATATCGGGAAAGGAACTCTCTTTCCCGGCACCCTGACCGGAGCGCTTATACATATCCCGGTCAACATGGGATCGTATGCCCGCCGGCCCGCGAGGCAGGTGGGGTTCAGCAGGTGATCTCTCTGGACTCATATCGATGTGTAGTATGTGGTTATGTCTATAATCCCACGGTCGGGGACTCTTCCAGTGGGGTTAAGCCAGGTACAGCCTTCGAAGATCTGCCCGCCGACTGGAGATGCCCCCGGTGCGGCGTGGGAAAAGACCGGTTTGTGAAGATCTGAAGGATCGATCTCCCTATTTTTCAGGGGTTCCCGGGCCCGGTATACAGCATGGCCCGCTCTCCCCCATCTTCAATGGCACCATCTCACTTCCGGCGTAACTCCAGTCACCCCTGCAGCAAACCCCCGCTACCGTGGGAAGACATGAACCGCCGAGGCCTTGAACGTGACATGGGCCTGCTCCCCCTCGGCGAGGTCGAGGCGGGCGACGCTCTGCCGGGTCAGGACGGCGACGAAGGGGATGCCGGCGTCTATGACGATCCGCGAGAATATAC
>JAAYND010000085.1 GCA_012521035.1 Methanomicrobiales archaeon | reverse complement strand
TCAGGTACCGGGGCAGGGCGCGGAGGAACTGCGTAAAGGCTGCCCAGAGGAAGAGGGCTGCACCGACGAGGATCCCGATGAGTCCTGCCACCACCGTCCCGGCGGCGATGGCCGGCGGCACCCCCCGACGTCTCAACCACGCCATGACGGGCGCGGTGATCATGGCAAAGAAGACCGCGACGAGGAACGGGCCGAGGATCGGCGTTGCTGCCCGGATCCCCGCGAGGATGATGACGACCGCCGCTCCGATGATCGCCATGCGGGCAGGAGGGGAGAGGTCTTTTACGGGCATATACTGGTGTGGTACTGGACCTTCCTTGCAGAAAGAGTTTTCCGGGTGGGGGTCACTTCCCGGCTGCCCGGATCGCTTCAAAGATCGACTCACCGATGATGGGCGTCGCGATGAATATGTTCCCGGGCTCGATCGCCTCCGTCGCTCCGGTTCCGCCGAGACCTGCGAGGAGCCCCGGGTTGACCTCGGCAAGGATGAGCCGGCCGTCGTGAGCGCGGACCCTCCGGGCGTAGCGCTCGAGCATGCGAAAGATCCCGGTCCCGGCCTCGACCTGCCCCCGGAGGGCGAGGATGACGACGGCGCCCTTCGTCCCCTCGGGGGCGGGGAGCGATCGCTCGATGGCCCGGAGCGTGGCGAAGAAGACGTTCCCCGATATCGCGAGGACGGTTATCTCTCCGTCCAGGAGGTGTTCTGGTGCCTTTTCTTCCCGGAACAGTCCTCCCCCGACCGGCACGAGGTGTACGACGGTTGCCTCCCGGGTGGATGTGATGAGGTAGATGGCGAGCGAGAGGAGGACGCCGATGTAGATGCTGTACTGGAGGGGGAGTACCTGGGTGGATATGAACGTGGCGACCATCCCCCAGCGCCCGGGCCGGGAGTACCTCAGGATGCAGGCGATCTCGTGGGGCCGGTGCATGAGTTCGGCGCCGATGAGGATGAGGAGGCCGGCGAGGGCCGGGAGGGGTATCAGTTCCGCGACCGGGCCGGCGATGAGGATGAGGAGGCCGACGATGATGCCCGAGAAGAAGTTTGCCACCCGGGTCTTTGCTCCCGCGCTCACGTTGAGCGCTGTCCCCGAGAGCGATCCGCTCGCCGGTGCGCACAAAAAGAGGCTACAGATGATGTTTGTGATCCCCTGCCCGCGGAAGTCCTGGTCGACGTCGGCGATGGTCCCATCGGGTTCGGGGGTCTTTTCTGTGACGCCGACGGCCATGACGAGACCGAGGATGGCGAGGGCGAGCGCCGGGACGATGAGGCCGGGCGCGAGGGTGAGGTCGGGGATTGCTGGCGCAGGGAGGCCTGCCGGGATTGCGCTCAGATCGCCGACGAGTGTGATATTGAGGTCTGTTATTCGGACGAGGAGTGTTGTTATGATGATCGGGAGGAGGAGGGCGGCGGTGCGGATGTGGGGAATCTTTCGGAAGAGCAGGATGAGGCCGATCGTGAGGAGGCCGATCGCGAGGGCTTCGGGGTTGAGGTCGCCGGCGTGGCGGAGGACGTCGACCGCCGCGAGGAGGAGGATCTCGTATCTCCCGGGTTCGTAGCCGGTGAAGTTTCCGAGCTGCCCGAGGATGATGAGGAGTCCTCCCCCGGTGATGAACCCGGTGAGGACGGCGTTCGATATGAATCGGGTCAGGCTGCCGGCCCGGATGAGGCCTAACGCGAGCTGGAAGATCCCGACGAGGAGTGTCAGGACGAAGAGGGTGGCGGGGATCTCTGCCTCCGGGACGGGGACGAGGACCGGGTAGATCGATATCGCGAGTATGTTTGAGAGCATCACCTTGAGGTAGGAGGAGCCCGTGAGGAGCGCGGCGATCGCTGTCGAGAATGCAGCGGTGTAGAGGCCGTATATGGGGTGGATGCCGGCGACGATGGCAAACCCCATCGCCTGCGGTATGCCGACGAGGGCGGTGGTCAGTCCGGCCATGAGGTCGGCCGGGAGGTTTTTTGTCTGCGGCCTGCCGGCGGGCATGCACCGGGAGGGTGCGGGGTGGGGGATATAGGTTGGCCTGCCGGGGGTTGGTGGTCTGTGACGTTGGACGGGTGAGGTGGGGTTTGTGGGGTACCACTGGACCACAAAAGTCGGAGGAAAATGGGGTTTTTGGGCTATGTGCGGTGTTTCTGGTGGGCTCGTGGTCTAGGTGGTTGTGATGTCGCCTTGGTAAGGCGGGGTTTGTGGGGTGCCGCTGGACCACAAAAGTCGGAGGAAAATGGTGCCTTTGGGCTTTGTGTGGCGTTTCTGGTGGGCTCTCGTGGTCTAGCGGGTTGTGACGTCGCCCGGATAAGGCGGGGTTTGTGGGGTATCGCTGGACCACAAAAGTCGGAGGAAAATGGTGCTTTTGGGCTATGTGCGGTGTTTCTGGCGGGCTCGTGGTCTGGCTGGTTGTGATGTCGCCTTACTAAGGCGACGTTCGCGGGCTGATCTGGTGGGTGGCCGGGTAACTATTAGGAATTTCCTAATAGTTCGATGGGGTGTGGGCCTGCTTGCCGGTGTTCTGGGTTGCCTGCCCTGTTGCTATCGTGGTCCCCTGACCGGGGGTGATCCTTGTTGCCCCTATGCAGTAGGGGAATGATATTCGT
>JAAYND010000008.1 GCA_012521035.1 Methanomicrobiales archaeon | reverse complement strand
TCCCGGCGCCGGAAGTAGTAGCGGTAGACGAGGTAGCGGCCGACCTCCTCGAAGAGCCCGGCGAGGAGGCCGAGATAGAGGGCGAGGAGAGCAACTGCCGCCGTCGTGCCGAAGGGGAGAGCCGCGACGTATAGCGGACCCTGCGTTACGATCGTGAGCGGCGCATGGATGACCTGCACGGCGATGAAGAAGAGGGCACCGAGGCCGAATATCCGCCACGGGACGCCGAACTTCCGGACAATCCAGTAGCCGAGCGCTAGCGGGATAGCGATCTCAAGAAGGATGGCGACTGCGAACGCAGCGACGACCAGCGGATCCATGGTGGGAGATCCGCGTAAAACTACTTAATCATTCCCGGACCACGGGTAACGAGGATGTCCCGATCACCATGAGCACAGCGCACCCCGGGGATGGTGCGGCCCGGTTCTCGAATAACTTTGATCTCCTGCGGTTTGTCGCAGCGACGGCTGTCATCGTCACGCACGCCTACGTGCTCTCGGTGGGCTACTCAAATATGCGGCTCTATGACCCCATCCTGCTCATGGGGCAGGCGGCGCTCGCGGTGTTCTTCGTCATCAGCGGCTACCTGATACCGGTGAGCTGGGAGTCGACCGCATCATTGCCCCGGTTTGCCTGGAAGCGGTTCCTCAGGATCATCCCGGCCCTCGTTCCTGTGGTCCTCATAACGCTCTTCGTCATCGGGCCGTTGATGACATCCCTTCCCCCGGTTGATTACTACAGCACCCTCTTCACCCTGGAGGGGATCTCTTCGGTCCCGTTCTTTGAGAACGGAGGTGTCATAGGACTCTTCCAGGATAACCCCGTGCCTCTCGTGAATGGCTCACTCTGGGTGATACCGGTCGAGATCGCTATGTATGGGGTTGTCGCAGTCCTGGGGCTTGCCGGGCTCCTGCGGCGACGGGGCGCGATCATCGGTCTTGCCGCGATAAACATCCTCCTCTGGATTGCCTGGTTCGATGACCCCCGGGCATCAAAGATCAGGTTCACCCTCTACTTCCTCATCGGTGCCTACTTCTCCCTCCACCGCCGGGAGATCACCTACCGGCCGCTCATCGCCGGAATACTGCTCCTGGTGCTCGCACTCTCGGTGCTGACGCCCTACCCCCTGGTCGCCGGGGTTATCTGCATCCCCTACCTCGTCCTCTACGCTGCGCATATCAGGATCCCGCTCCTGAATACCTTCGGGCGGGCAGGGGACTTCTCCTACGGCATGTATATCTACCACTACCCGATCCTGCAGGCGCTCATCCAGATCTCGGGAGACAGCCTCTCCCTCCCGGCGCTCTCCGGGATCTCGTTTCTCATAGTGCTCCCCCTGGCGTTCCTCTCCTGGCACGCGATCGAGAAACGGGCTCTCGCGGCAAAGAACCTGGATCTCGCGGACTTGCGGAGGATCTTCAGGCTTCCGGCTCTCACCGATCCGGGGCCTGCCCGGAAGTAGCGGGCCGCCGGATCTCCTCGAGGATCTCGACCGCGTCCCTGATGTACCGGGGGCAGATCGTCCGGGTGAGGTTCTCTTCGCGCGACCTCCTGAGCCCTTCCCCGGTCGAGAGGTCGCATCCGAGAAGGTCAGTGCAGGATACCGAGCCGTTCCTGGCGGAGAACCGGGTGACAAACTCCCGGACAAGCGCGTAGGTCTCGTCCTTCGCCTTTTTTTCAGTGCCGCCGGCCATAAGCCCGATAGCAAGGATCGCCCCCGTGACTGCCCCGCAGGCACCCCCGGTCCGTCCCATACCGCCACCAAACCCGGTGGCCGCCCGGAGGATGGCGTCTTCGGGGATGCCGAGATCGGCTGCAAAGACCGAACTCGTCGCCTGTGCACAGTTGTAGCCTGCCATGAAGCGGGAGACCGCCTCTTCCGACCTCTCTGTCATATGAAGTGATATACAGTGTAGTGCTTCAAGGTTTTTGCGGCAGACAGGAAGCGTTTAAGAACTCAGCCAGGATAATAAGCGCCCGGAGATGGATCTTTATGAAAAAAGTGGTACTGATAGTCGCCCTGCTCGCCGCTCTGGTCCCGGCGGTTGCCGCTGATACCTCTTACCATATCGCCTCTACAGGAGGTAACGTCAGTGATGTTGCGATGACTGCCGATGGCGGATATGCAGTCGCGGGAACCGAGAACGGGAGCATCCTCTGCCTCAGGCAGGACGGCACGGTCCCGTGGAGCGTGAACGCGAGCGGACCGGTCACCGCGGTGGCCGTCGCGGATTCCGGGGGACGGATCGCCGCCGGAACCGGTGCGGGCGGGGTGTTCCTCCTTGATAGAGATGGTAACCGCCACTGGTCGGCGAATGTGAGCGGTAGCGTAAACGACCTTGCCTTCTCGGGCGACGCCCGGTTCATCGCGGTGGCGGCCGGGCGCATCTCTCTCTTTGACTACCGCGGAGAGAGACTCTGGAACTTCACAACCCTGGCAGAGGTTCATTCCGTCGCCTTCACGAAAGATGGCAACTACATCGTCACCGGAAGCGATAACGGCGCCGTCCACTTCATCGGCAGGCGCGGGAACCTGCTCTGGCAGGCGCTCGCCACAGACACCGTCACCGCTGTCGATCTCTCACAGGACGGATCGGTCATAGCCGCTGGAGGCCGGGATCGCGCCATCCGCATCTACAACCGGCCGGGCAACCCCCGCTGGGCGGCACCCACCGGCGCACCGATCCTCGCGGTCGCCCTCTCCGGGGACGGCCGGATAGTGGTCGTAGGCAAGGAGGGGGGCAGCCTCGACTGTTACCAGCCAGGCGAGGGTCTCCTCTGGAGAGACCAGACGGGGAGTGACGTCCTCACCGTGGATGTATCCCGGCAGGGCGAGGTCGTAGCGGCCGGGACCGCCGGCGGGACCGTGCATCTCTGGAGCAGGGACGGCGATGAACGCTGGTCGTTTGACGCCGGCGCTCCCGTCAGGGCGGTCGCCCTCTCGGAGAGGGGTGACTACCTCGCCGCGGGCGCGGGGGATCAGGTCTTCATATTCAGGACGGCCGAACGACCGCTACCGTCGGTGACGGCGACACCGACCAGTGATGCCACCACACCCACGCCTGCCTCCGCCGATGGAGCGGGGGCGCTCATCGGGATCGCCGGGGTTGCGGTCGCGGTTGGTGCAGGTCGCCTCTGGAGACGGTGATCGAGAGGGTTTCCCCTCTCGACCGCAACCCCACCATTTTTTACCCCGCAGACCGAGGTTCCGGGCGGGGTTCTGGCCAGGATCTCCTCAAGCTCATACCCGGTGTACGCAGCGTCGATCGATCTCTTCGGACCTGGCGTTCGCCTTCATGGCCCGGACTCCGGCCCCGGAGGGGTCTCTGCCTCTGATCGAAGTGCCGGGTGCCGAGAGCTCCCTGGATTGCCCCGATCGGTCTCTCTCACCCCCGCCCTCATGCGCACTCTGCCTCCTCCCGCTGTATACGGGCGAGATCGACTGGAGACCTGAGGCATGTGCAGGCCACACTACCGGGGCAGTGGCCCAACCACGCATCCACGCTTCCGCGCGCTCGAGGGATTGCGAGATGCCCGGGAAATGCGAAATCCGGGCGCTATCCCGAAGAGTGCCGGCGGTCACACCAGCGCACAATAGAGACTTACAAAAACCCGGTAAGCACAAGGATTTCGGCTGTGTGCGCCCCAGAACGCTGTTTCTCAGAAATTACATCAAAATAAGAATGGACTCGGCGGGATTTGAACCCGCGGCCTTTTCGTTGCGAACGAAACAATCTACCCCTGATCTACGAGCCCAGAGATAAGAGATCAGAGTATGATCTCAATATCTAACTTTTCTGCCAGTTCCTTATATCTGTTCCTGATCGTGACCTCGGTCACGCCCGCGACCTCAGCGACCTCACGCTGGGTGCGCCGCTCGCCGCCGAGGATCGATGAGATGTAGATAGCGGCCGCTGCAACGCCCGTCGGGCCTCTGCCGCTCGTAAGCTCACGTTCGCCGGCCTGCCGGAGAATCTCGACCGCCCGGCTCTGGACCTCACCCTTCAGGTTCAGGCCCGAGCAGAAGCGCGGAACATAGTCGATCGGCGACGTCGGCAGGAGCTTGAGTCCGAGCTCACGGGATATGAACCGGTAGGTACGCCCGATCTCCTTCCTCGATACCCGGGAGACCTCTGCGACCTCATCGAGCGTCCGGGGTACGCTGCACTGCCGGCACGCTGCATACAGCGCCGCCGCAGCAACACCCTCGATACTCCGGCCACGGATCAGGTTCTTGTCGACGGCGTCACGGTAGACCACCGCAGCGGTCTCGCGCACGTTCCGGGGCAGTCCGAGCGCAGACGCCATCCGGTCCAGCTCCGAGAGAGCAAACGCAAGGTTTCGCTCGGTCGCGTTCGATACCCGGATACGCCGCTGCCACTTCCGGAGACGGTAGAGCTGGGCACGGTTCTTGCTCGATATAGCACGACCGTAGGAGTCACGGTTCCTCCAGTCGATCATCGTCGAGAGACCCTTATCGTGGATCGTGAACGTCATCG